>JAVBTW010000313.1:0-6165 GCA_031555975.1 Eubacteriales bacterium | reverse complement strand
TGTTCACGACGGGGCGCGGCACGCCGCTGGGCGCGCCGGTGCCCACGGTCAAGATCGCCTCCAACGGGCAGTTGGCCCAGGCGAAGCCCGGTTGGATTGATTTTGATGCCGGGCAACTGCTGAACGGAGAGCCGATGGACGTGCTCGCGGAGCAGTTGCTCGGGCAAATCGTGGACGTGGCGTCCGGCCGGCTGCTGACGCAGAACGAGCGCAACGGCTACCGCGAAATCGCCATCTTTAAGGATGGCGTTACGCTCTAGGTAACCGCTGTCGAAACGGCCGGAGAGGTTCAGCCCAAAGACCAGGCTTCGTGAAGTGTCAGAGCAGCTTCGTCAGCAGCGCGTTTGCCGCCTGCACATCCCGTTTCTGCTCGGGACCGGAGATCTCGCGCTCTATCGTCAGCGGACCGTCATAACCCGCGGCCTTCAAGCCCTGCACCAGCGCCGGGAAATCCACGCTCCCTTGGCCCAGCGCCCGCTCCTCGCCCAGCTTTGACGGGTTTGTCGGATAGTCCCCGTCCTTTGCGTGCACACCGCGCACGTACTTGCCCAAGATGGACAGCGCGTCCACGGGATTCGCCTTCCCATACATGATCAGGTTCGCCGGATCAAAATTCACGCCGACATTGTCAAGGCCGACATCCTCAATCGCCCGGCGTAGCGTGATGGGCGTCTCTTGGCCCGTCTCCAAGTTCAGCCCAATGCCGAGGCTGGCGCAGGTCTTTGCCAGTTGTCGGAGCGCCGGAATGAACTCGCGATACAGCGCATCGTTCGGCTGCTCCGGGATGAACCCCGCGTGCGTATTCATTTCCGGCACTCCGATTTGGCGGGTGAACACAGCCGCCCTGCACAGCTCATCCAAGCGCTTGTGTCGGTACGCTGAGGGCACGAGGCCCAGCGTCGCAGGCCCTTCCAGAAAATCCCAAACCATCGGCCCCGACCACATGCTGATCACAGCGGTGATCTCGATACCGGTCTGCCGGATCACGTCCGCGATGTCCGACGCTGCCGCGTCGTTCATGTCGGCTTGGTTTACGTGGAGTTGGCATGTCGGGATGCCGTTTTCGAGGCACCAGAGCGCCTCGCTCAAAAATGTTTGGCCATAGGGCAGAACCAATCCGGTTTTCATCCGTGTCGCCTCCTGTCGCGTTCTTCATTGTTCCCCATTATACAGGTGCAGCGCCTTTCGCGCAAGAAAAAGCGCTTCTTTGGGAGAAGCGCTTTCTATGTGTCCAACCCACCAATAACGCATTAGGCGCACCCGCACTAGGGCAGGCAAGGCCTTGTCAGATCTGGCTCGGGTTTGCCAGAATCTCGTCGATGCGCGAAAGCGTGGCTGCCTGGATGTCGGCCAGCGCCGCCATCTGGTCAGATGACGGCATGATGCCGTCGTGCTTGATCGCGCCTTCCAGTTCCATGCTCATTTCATACAGCGCCTTCAGGTGCAAGTTGCCCGTCGCGCCCTTGAGTGTGTGCAGTGCCACCTGTGCCCGCGCAGCGTCCGCGCTTTCCACCGCATCCACTGAGTCTTGATACAGTGTGCCCGCCGCATAGGTCTTTAGCAGCCTGAGATAGATCATTTGGTTCCCGCCCAGCATCGCGAGACCGGCTTTCGTATCCACCACCGGATGACTCATATATACTACCTCCACAATGGGAATTCTTTCTTTGGAAAGAGTATAACACGCCTATGTTAAGATTATATTACGCAGGCACAGGGTGAGAGAAAGCGCAGCGGCGGCGCGGAAAAGCGCCCTCCAGGAACAGGAGGGCGCAGTTGGGCTGGTTTCTGACCGTGTGGATGCTGCTCGGTCTTCGCGGCCGATTACTCGGCGTAATCGGTCGTGTAGTCCGTCGTCACAAACAGCACACCGCCTGCGGGGGCCTGAAAAACCTCCGCCAGCCTGAACCCTTCGGGGGTGTTCAAGGTCAGCGCCGCGTAGGGGACGCCGTCGTTGTCGGTCAAGCGCTCTGCGGCCATGACATACTGGCTGCCGTCCTCAAGGTTGTACTCCTTCTCGTTGGCTGCCTTGTCCGCATACTGCGCCAGCAGCGCTTCGGGATCGACTGAAGCATCATAGCGGATCTCCATGCGCGTGGATTCGTCGTCCGAGATCAAGTAGATGGAGCCGTCCATGTCCTCGCGATGGGTGTACATCGTGGACGGGATCAGCAGCCGGACATTGCCGGTCTCATCGCCCATCAGCTCGATGTAGTCGTCCTTGGCGACGTCATGCACGGTCACTTCGCGAATCTTGCCGATCGATGCCTCGACGATGTAGTACAGCGCACGGTTGATCTCATTGTCGCCCGCGTGGACCTGGGCGAACCGGATGTGCGCGTCACCGTCTTTGCCCACCAGCTTGAACACAAACTTGTGTGTGCCGGGCGCGCCGAGCAGCTCGGGGTTTTCGTTGGGCATGAACTCGTCAGAAACCAGCTCGAGCATGGTCTCGTCATAGCGCGCGCACTGCCACTCATATCCGGTGGTGGGGTTGTCTTGAATGTTGATGATGATGCCGTCGTCAGTCAGTTCATAGTCGTCCACGAACTCAAAGGATTCCACCACGTCTGTGGCTTCGAGTTCGGCTGACGTGTCGGCTTCGGCCTCGGCAAGGGCAATAGCGGGCACCAGGATCAACAGCGCGGTCAGGATCATTGCGAGTATGCGTTTCATGTGTTTGCGCCTCCTAAATTTTGTGTCATCATTTGGTTCCGATCCGTTAGACTGGGTCGTTGTGGAAAAAGTTGCAGTGTCCTCAAAGAAGTGTGGCGCACACCGTGACATCCTTCGCAGGCGCTCAGGATGACACGTTGTGGTGGGTACTCAACACTTCATGGGCAGGCGGAGGTAGCCGCGCTTCACTACCTGCATGGCCCGACATGGTATGCGTTCGCCGCGGCCACGATGGGCGCTCCGAACGTCTCGGTGATCTCCACGTGCAGTTGATCCGTGTACACCGCCGGGAAACTCACAATCTTCTTGTGCCCCATGGATTTTCCGTTGTACACATCGTAAACCGTGCCCGTCGGATAGCTGGATACTTTCACCTGGAACGCCTTCACGCCCTCGCCTTCCGTGAGGTCCTCTTGCAGCACCAGCGTGTCGATCAGCTGCGGCTCTGGCAATTTGAGGGAGAACGCGCTGTTTTCGATCTCCGGCCGGTCCAGCCGCGCTATCGGTGAATCAAACCGGCTGCGCACCTCCGCGCCCATGCTCAGCAGCGCGTTTGCGTCCCGTTCCGGCAACAGGCCGCGGCGGTCCGGGCCGATGTTGATCAGCAGGTTCGATCCCCGGCCCACAGACCCATAATACAGGCCCATCAGCTCTTCCAGCGACTTCACTGTGTCCTGGTCCTGGTCCTGATAGAACCAGTTGCGGCGGCGCATCATGCAGTCGCATTCGGACGGGATGAACGCGGGCACGTTGAACCAGTTTTTGCGGTCAAAATCAAAGCCGGTGTAGTCCACCATGGTTTCGGTCTGATAATTGGTCTCCGGCGCGTAGCCCGCCTCGTTGCCCACCCAGCGCACGTCCGGATCCCACATGCCGAACAGCAAAATGCCCGGCTGCAGTTTGCGGATCTGACCGACGATGCGGCGGGTGTCATACTTGTGGTCGCCCGACCCGCAGCCGTCAAACCACAGATAATCAATCTGCCCGTAGTTCGACAGCAGTTCCGAGACCTGGCTGAAGAAATAGTCGTCATATTCCTGCGCCGTCTTGCCCTGCATGCTCGGCTCGGCTGGCGAGTAGTACAGGCCGATCTTCACGCCGTACGCCCGGCAGGCGTCGGTGAATTCACGCACCACGTCGCCCTTGCCCTCCTTCCACGGAGCGCTGGCGACGGAATAATCCGAGAACTTCGTGGGCCAATTCGCAAACCCGTCATGGTGTTTACAGGTCAGGATCGCGTATTTTGCGCCCGCCTCCTGAATGGTCCGGATCCACTGGCGGCAATCGAGCGCCGTGGGCGCAAACGCGTCCGGCGTCATGACCTGGCCGTCCCAATCGCGCACGCCCTCATAGAACGTGCGGATGCCAAAATGAAAAAAGACGCCGAACTCCCAGCTCAGGTATTCGAGTTGTTTTTTCGTGGGCTGTGCCTTCATGGTGCTGACCCTCCTCAAATCGATCAATACAGCGCCACCGTCCGCAGTTGCGGCGCGGCCTTGCAGTCTTGGATGGTGAACCGGATTTGACCGCCACGGACATCGTCCAGCGGCACGATGCGCTTGTGGCCGATGATCTGCGCTTCGAACAGGGTGCGCGGCTGCGCGCCTTCCGGGATGTGCTCGACCCGGAATCCGGTGACCCGCTCGCCCTGGGCGATGTCCTCCTGCAGCACCAGATAGTTCGCCGTTTCCGGGACGGTCAGCGCGACTTCCATCTGACCGGGCGCGACTTTCGCTTGGACGATGGGCGTGACAAGCCGCTGCCTGACCTTTTCGCCGAACGCCTCGAACGCCTGGCTGTCTCTTTCGGGGAACCGCCCGTGACGGTCGATGCCCATGCCGATCAGGAAGTTCGCGTTTCTGCCCACGGCGGTGAGGTATTTGGAAAACAGCGCCTCGCCGGAGAAGATGAACGCCTCCTCCCCCTCGCGCCAGAACCACCCGCCCTCGAACGCGCGCGTTGCGTCGCGGTTGGGCGTGTCGGCCTCGCCGGGACACCACAGGTTGCCAAACGTGTTGCCGGCGTAGGTGTGTTCTTCCGTGCCGTCGAACGACTCCTGGCGATAGTCCACGATGGACGAACAGTTGACAGGCGCCTCGCCGCGCTCGTTGCCCACCCAGTGGATCAACGTCTTTGCGCCGGGCGGGCCTTGAAAGACCACGGCGTTCGGCTGCAGTTCGTTCAACAGGGCTGCGATGTCCGGTCCGCCGTCTTCCACCGGAATCACGCCGCCGTCAAACCAGATCTCAAACAGTTCGCCATAGTTCGTCCACAGCTCGCGCAGCTGGATCATCACGATGTCGAAGTACCGCTGCCGATCGGCATTGGGCATGGCTTTCAGCCGGTCCGCGGACGCGCCGAGGTAGCAGTTGGCGTTGGCGTTGTAGTACAGACCCGGCCGGATGCCGTGCTTTTTGCAGGCGTCCATGAACGATTGCACCAGGTCGCCCCCACAGGGCGCGTTGCCAATGTGATACGGGTGCGCCTTGGTCGGCCACAGGCAGAACCCACTGCAGTGCTTGACGACCATGACCGCGTACTTTGCACCCGCGGCCGCGGCGGTCTGGAGCCAGCTATCCACATCCAGCGCGTCCGGATTGAAGGCCTGCAGCGGCGGAGGATTGAAAAAGTCCTTGTCCCAGCTGAAGCTGGGATCAAAGCTGGACATGTCAAAATGAATGATCACGCCGACCTCGCAGTCGGCCCAGGTGAGATGCGCCGGAGTGGGCAGGACCATGGGAACACCTCCTCATGAATTGGGCGGCGGTGAGAACGGGTAGGGGTACGGGAGGGGAATGGGGGAGTGGTGTTCGCTTCACCGTGTCATCACAAGCGGCAGAGAAGGACCTCCCCCGCAGCAGCAGGCGCACCGACCGCGCTTGTAGAAGAGCGTCGCTCACGCGGGGAGGTCCCTCGCTGGCGCTCGGGATGACGGCGCGGGTCTCAGAACCGAATCGTCAGCCGGTCGTCCGTGGCCATCAGCCCGCGCTCCGTGGCGTAGCCGGTCGCCACGTTCAGCGCGTATTCCATGCCCTCGTGCTTCAACACGATCCGGTCGCCTCGGACCTGCGCGCGATCAAGCTCACGACTCATGTGCCACCGGGGCACGATCCACAGCCCCGGAAAACCGGCTTTGATGTCGATGGAGTCCGTGTCCAGCGTGAAGCGCACGTCCCCGCGGTCGGTTATCGCCGTCACGATCAGCCGCTCGCCGTCCTCATCCGCGCTCAGCGCCGTCAGTTTCAGATCCGCGCCCTCGGCCGTCAGATACCCGCCCGCCCGCACACCGCCGCCTGACCAGCGGTTGCCGTCCATGACGGGCAGGTTGTCATACACCATGACCGGATTGTCGCACACGGCGCTCAGATACCGCTCGGGATAGCGGTCGTCAAACAGGAACAGGTCACGGATCCACAGCCGGTCACCCTCGGCGTACAGGTTGATCCGGTACCGTTTGGTACAAAACCAGATGGACTTCTTGCCGCTGTC
>JAVBTW010000178.1:0-10952 GCA_031555975.1 Eubacteriales bacterium | reverse complement strand
AGATTGTCGCTGTGCCGGAATCTACAGCCGTGACGATGCCCTGATCGTTCACCATGGCGACGGTCTTGTCGCTGGTCATGAAGAAAACTTCCTTGTCAACGGCCTTGGCGGGTTTCACGGTGGGCACGACGTTTACAGATTCGCCCGGCGTCAGATATTGGCTCTTTGGCGACACCGACAAACTCGTCACGACGGCGCCGGGCTTCCGCACGGCCAGCGGGATCGTCACGACATCACCGGCCTTCAGCGCCTTGCCCATGAACAACTCCGCGTCCTTTGCGTCGGAAACACGGAATGTCAACACGGTCTCTCCCAATCTCCTCGCCTTTACACGGCCACCGCTGACCGTCGCCACGTTCTTGTCCTCCACCGCCCAGACACCCTTGGCGTTGCCGGGGTTTTTCATCATCCGGAGCGCGCCCTTTGCCATGGCGACCTTGCCCATGTTCAGGCCTTCGCCTCGGTTCTGCATCTGTACCTCAACGTCGCAAGTGTCCCAGAACCCGCCGTCCTCGGTGGTCGCGCGGATCGTCGCAAAGCCCGTGCTCACGCCCGAGACTTTTCCTGTCTGGTCAACTTTGGCGACGGACTCGTCACTGCTGGTCCATTTCAGCGCCGGATTCGCCGCATTCGCGGGACTGACCGTCGCTGTCAACTTCGCGCTCTCGTTCTTGTTCACAACCAGCGCGTTCCAGGACAGCGCCAAGTCGTCCACCGCCGCCCCCTGGGCCACGATCAGCTTCACCGGTTCGCTCGTCACACCGCCGTACGCGACCTGCAACTGATACTCGCCGGACTTCTCGGCGGTCAGGATGCCCGCCTGAATGGCGATATCGGCCGTGTTGCCGCCCAAGATCTGCCACTGATACGGGAATTCAGGTCCGGCCAACTCTCCGCTCGCCATCGAGATCACTTTCACCGGCACTAGACGCAGGTCGAAGGGGATGCGCAGATCCGCGTATAACGGCCCCTGGACGCTCACGGTGCCCGTGAAATGCTCCAGTGCGCCCACGATGTTCACCTTGGTCAGCGTTTCGTTCTCCATTGCGCCGACATTGGTGTAGCTCAATGCGCCGTCGTCATAGTATTCCAATTCCTTGCCGTCCGGCTCGTATTTGACGTACAACGAACCGGCTTTCGAACCTGCCTTCAGCACGCTGTGGCCGCCCGCGCTCAGGTTGATCTCGGCCAAGTCAGAGGCGACCGGATTGCACTGCGCGTCGCAGATGATCCATCGGCCGTCCGTGTATTCATTGAAATCGTAGTATTCGGCCCTTTCATCGTCACTTAACGCATCGTAGACCATGGTCCGCTTCGCGCTGCTCAAATCCAGCGCATCGCCCGCGCCAATGGTCAAAGACGCGGGGCCGCTGGCCTGCACCAGGTTTGCGCTGCCGATGCGCCTGATCTCTCTGAGCCGCGCGCGCACGGTCTTGCCGCTGCCGGCCAACGCGCCTCCGGTGATCGACATGGGAATATACTGTTTGAGCATCTTGAACGGCTGATTGTCATCCCAGTAATTGACAGCATTCCATTTGATGGGATAGCCGTTGCCAAACACGCTTTCATAGCCGCGGTCATTCCTGTGCTCGTAGCGCTCGCGAAGGTTGTCCACGGCGTACCTGTGATCCGAATTCGTGCCGCCCCACAGCGCAATCAGCTTGGTCGCTTCGTGATCAAGGATCACGTATTG
Source organism: Eubacteriales bacterium (assembly GCA_031555975.1). Taxonomy (GTDB): domain Bacteria; phylum Bacillota; class Clostridia; order Christensenellales; family Aristaeellaceae; genus JAJDGF01. The sequence goes on along the minus strand of JAVBTW010000178.1, from coordinate 9,259 downwards.
GGCGACCTTGAACGTGACGGCGATGGGAAAGTCATATTCCACGCTGGCTGCCGTGCTGGCGGCCATCAGTTCGAGCACCGCGACGCTGCGCGGGGGCACCTCCACAGAGATCTTGTCGCTGACGGACTGCGACTCCTCCTCGCGCTTGCTGGAGCCCTTTGATGTGCTGCTCATCCAGCCGTTCGTTTGCTCCGTTTTCATGGCGAGACTGGTTTCGCCGATGAAGGGGATTTTGCCTGATACCTTCATGTCAATGCCGATCTTCTGCTCGCCGCTGGTTTGCTCGGTGGTGTTGACCGTGTTTTCAATGGCCACGGTGCGGCTGGTGGTCATGGTTTTCTCCGCCTTGAGTCTGGTGATGTAAGCCTCGTTGACCACTTCCATGCTCTCCGCTGCAACGAACGGAGCCTGGGTATAGTTGAAGCCGCGTTTTCCCTTTAGTTTCTCTTTGTCCGTCTCCTTGCCCGCGGCGCTGTCTGCCACATTGCCGTCCTCCAGGTAGCGGAACTGAATATCATAAAACACGCTACCCCAGCCCAATGTGCAGGAACCGGGATCAGCAACCGCATTCAATGTGTAGTATGTTGGCCCGCTATAGTTGATCTTTTTGAGGTCCTCATTGACATAGACCTTCTCAAAGTTGCGATCCACCTTGCTGCGCATCAGATCCTCGTAATCCTTGCGGATGCTCTGCTCAGCCTCGCCCGTGCTGTAGCAGAATGTGAGTTCGTTTTTCTGCTCGTAGCTGAACTTCTGACACATCGCCTGCGCCATGTCAAACAGGCTTTTGTTGCGGAGTTTCAGATCTGTCGCCTGAAACAGCGGGCCTCGGGTCAGCATGTCCCACGCGTTGGCCTGGGAGTCGTACACACCGTTGATCCTCGGCTTCTCCAGCAAAATCGCCTTGACGAATCGGGTCGGGTCGCTTGCATCTTCGCGCGAGCGTTGGCCCGCAAAGATGTCGTAGTAATTGAATGTATAGCCCTTGTTGTTTTTAAGCGTTGTCACAATTTTGCTGCCGTCGCCATAGATGGTGTACGATTTGGCAGACGCAGTTTCCCCGAGACCGCCTGCCAGGACCGCAATGAGCAAAGTCAGCGCGAGCACTCTTTTCATGAGATGTTCCCCCCGTTTGATTTGTCGCTTTCGCATAACACCATATACTGGAAAAGCAACGATTCACTACACCAAGCGCGGCATTTGTTTGGGGTTCACCGCTGCGTGGACGCCCGATAGTCCCTTGGGTTCATGCCCACATGTTTCTTGAACAGGTATCGAAAATAGTGCGGGTCATTGTAGCCCACGCGTTCCGCCACATCGCCGCTGGAAAAGTCCGTGGTCTTTAGGTATTCCTTGGCGCGGTCCATCCGAAGCTGAGTCAGGTATTCGATGAATGTCAGACCCATTTCCTGACTGAATACGGTGCAGAAGTGGTTGTTCGACAGCGCCACGTGGTCCGCAACCTCGCGCAGCATGATGTCCGGCTTGGCGTAGTTTTCGGCGATGTATTGGCACGCCTTGCGAACGGTGGCGCTGTGCCTGCCCGGCGCATGATCGTCGCGATAGCTCAGCGCGCGGGTCAGCACGTCGGTGGCGATCTTCCGGATGTCCGAGGCGTCCCGGATCTCGGTGAGGATCGTCGCCACATGCTCCGTCTCCGGGATCACCAGCGCGGCTTCGCCGCCGCATTGGTTCACGATCCGGGACGCAGTCAGCAACACATCCACCACCACATAGTTGATCATCAGCATCGATTCCACCGCTGCAGGGCTCAACGCGTCCAAATATTCGCGGACCAGTGCGGGCACTTCGGGTGTGTTCGCATACCGCAACCGGTCATATAGCGGCACGGTGGACGTCTGAAATGTCCGCGCGTCAATCGCGTCCGCAGCATCGTCCGAAGTGCCCATGATGCGGTTTCTGCCTGTCATGCGCAACAACAGCTTCGATGCGGCCTGCAGCGAAACGGGAAGCGCGGACAGGCGCTCGACGGGAGCGCCAATCGCCACACGCACAGCAGCGCCTTCACGCGCCAACTCATGCTGCACAGCCTGGGCGAATGCGTACGCACGCTCCTCCAGGTCCTGCGACGTGTCCCCTGCCACCAACACGGCAATCTGGCCCGCCCGCGCGCACAACTGGACCGCGCCGTCATATCCATCCGCAATGCGCTCTACCGCTCCGCGTGCGCGCAACAACCCGCATTGCTCATTCAGGCCAACCAGCATTACAATATAATGCTCTGCAGCCCGATTCATGCTCAGCGAACTCGCCTGTTGAATCGCTTCCTCCTCACCCATGCCGTCGAGCAGGTTCATCACGCGCTCCTCGCGCATCAGCCGGCCGGAGGATTCCAGTTGCCGCTTAAGCGCGTCCACATCCGCCTGCTGAGCGCGCTCACGCTCGATGTTTGCTGCGATGCGGGCCAGCACTTGCTCCAAGTCCAGCGCTGCGATGGGTTTGAGCAAATACTCCTTCACGCCCAGCGATATGGCCTCCTGGGCGTAAGAGAAGTCGTCATGTCCGGACAGGATCACGATGTGGATCCACGGCATGGTGCGCGTCACGCGCCTGCACAACTCCAAACCATCCATGAATGGCATGCGGATGTCCGTGATCAGGATGTCCGGCTTCAGTTCCTGAACCATGGAAAGGGCAATCTCACTGTCCGGCGCTTCGCCACAGAGCGCGAATCCGCACGCCTCCCAGCGCACGTTGTTTCTGATCCCCTCACGGATCACGATTTCGTCATCGACCAAGAATACTTTATACATGAGCTGTTCCCTTCACAGGCACCGTGAACCAGACCGTGGTGCCTTCGCCTTTGATGCTGTCAATCTGCAGTCCGTTCTGCTGATTGTAATAAAGCTTAATTCGCTTGTCTACGCTGTATAGCCCATAGCCCGATTCGGCGGCCAGCGGCTCGGAGCGCGCCAGCGCCATGCGCGTCTGGAAAAGCCGGTCTTGGTCCATCCCAGCGCCGCTATCGCGCACGGACACGCGCATCATCCGGTCACCATCGCGCTCAATCCGGATCTGCAGCATTCCGCCGCCGCGCCGGTTTTTGATGCCGTGATACAGCGCGTTTTCCACCAGCGGCTGCACAAGCAATTTGAGGATGATGCTGCCGCGCAACCGCTCGTCGATGTAGATCTCATATTTCAAAATGTCGCGATAGCGCACGCGCAGTATGGTCAGATACCCATCCAGGTGTTGCTGTTCCTGCGCGATGGTGATCCAATCCTTGCCATTGTTGAGCGAGGTGCGGTAGAAGCTCGACAGCGCGGTGGTGATCTCGACGACTTCCTCAACGCGCTTAGACTCCGCCAGAGAGATGATTGCATCCAGCGTATTGTAGAGGAAATGCGGCGTGATCTGGGCCTGCAGCGTTCGAAGCTCGCTCTTCTTCAGGTTTTGCTGTTCCAGGTTGTTCTCTTCGATCAATTGCTCCAGTTTCTCCGCCATCGCGTTCAGGCTGATGGTCAGATCATGCAGCTCGTCGATGTCAGGCGGCACGGCGCGCTCTTTTAGCGAGCCTGCGGCGATGCGCCCGGCAAAGAGCTTGAGCCGATCGATGGGCTGTTGAATGGTGCGCGCCAAGGACCGCCGCGCCGCGACCGCAAACAACAGCGTGATCAGCAGCAGCGCCACCTCCAGCAGCATCGTGGTGCGAATCACCTGCTGCATCCGGTCCGATGCTTTGGCGGAGGCCTCGATCTCCGCCTTGATGCTCTTTTGCAACAGTTCCACGCACAGTGTGCCAATGTCCCTGATCTCGTCCTGGGTGTGCATGGTCTCGTCTACCCGCGCGCTGTTTCCAAGCTGCTCTCCGAGCGCGCCAATCTTCTTCTCCATCGTGCTCAGCGTACGCTTTGCCACCTCCAACTCCCGCTGGCTGGCGGCGCCTGAGTTGATGAGCGCGTCAAGCCTGCGCTTCAGTTCGCCAAGGATTTCATACTGCGAACCTGCGTCGAACCGTGTCCTGCCGACGACAATGTTGCTGGTCTCAATCACAAGCTCGTCCTGGATCATCGGCATGAGGCTGGACACTTCATCCATGTGGACGATGACCGAGTGATACTGCGCGGAAAACACGAGCATCAGTCCAACAGAGACCAGTGCAGGCACCAGCATCAGCACCAACAGCACGTTCATCGCGGTGGACATGCGCTTGTCCAGACTCTTTCGATATCCAATCCTCGCGATCATGCGGGAAAACAGACTCTTCACGTCAGTACCCCCTGGGCGACAGCGAATCCAGTTCAGCATCATATTCACTGAACGTGCGCTCGCTTGAATAGGTCGTTTCTGCGATCTTCTCGCCCTTGGCCAACAGTTGACTGAGCCGTATCACCACATCCCCGATAAACGGCGTACACTCGATGACGCAGTTGATCTTTCCCTTCTTCAATAGGTCGATCGCGCCTTGTTCGCCGTCCACTGTGATGATGACGATGTCCTTTCCCGGCACAAGACCAAATCCTTCGATGGCTTCGATGGCGCCCAGCGTCATGGCGTCGTTGTGCGAGAACAGCACGTCGATGTCATTCACTTTCCGCAGAATGTTCTCCATGCACTCCTTGCCCTTGCTGCGCAAAAAGTCGCCGGAGACAGAGGTGACAATCTCGTACTTGGGGTCCCTGTCCACATACGTCCGAAACCCCAGGGCGCGCTCCTGCGCCGGTGTGGACGATGGGGTGCCGGAAATCTCCACGATGCGAACGCGCTGCATGCCCGCGCATTTTTTCATCAAAAATTCACCCGCCTTGTGGCCCTCTTCGAGGAAGTTCGAACCCACAAAGCCCTCGAACAGTCCTTTTGCGGCCGTTTGAATGGACCGGTCTGTCAACAGCACAGGAATCCCGGCCTCCTTGGCTTCGAGCAATACGCTGTCCCACCCGGTCTCGACGATGGGCGAAAAGGCGATCACATCCACCTGCTGCGCGATAAACTCTCGGATGGCCTTAATTTGATTGTCCTGCTTTTGGTCCGCGTTTTTCAGCAACAGCGTGACCCCTGCGCGCTGGGCGGCGGCCTCGATGTCCTTGGTGTTGCCCACCCGCCAGCCACTCTCCGATCCAAGCTGGGCAAATCCCACGATGATCGGGGACGGCTCGGGATCCGCGGGTTCCGCACATCCGGCCGCGAGAAAAACCAGGCCCATGAGCATGACCCAAACGATACGCTTCATCGAAAGCACCTCCACAGGGTTGCGCGTGGCTATCTTCATCCGGTCGCGGATGATCAAAGAGCTACCCGCTCAGATACTTACTTGTATTCGATCCCGAAATGCGTACTCAACGCAGCTCTCAGTTCATCTTCGTCCGACAGTTCAGTCACTTTGACGCCATTCGGCCCGAACACCTTCAATGTCATCCCGTCGATGGTCTTTCTGCCGTCCTCGGTTCGAATCGCGATCATCGGCTCCTTGTTGAAGATCGATTCAGGCGCGTATTCACAAAAGAACGTAGGCTGCACGAAGTCAACATCAAACTGCGGTTCCTCTGTAAATGAATACAGCCACTCCCAGCGCTCATGCTCCCGGGAATAGACCACCCAACCCAGGTCTTTGGCAATCTCCAGCTTGTAAACACCGAATGGGGACTGGTCCTGCTCCATTCCGGGCGCGAGACGCAGCGGTGTCCTGGGGATGGCGATGCCCACCCCCACGTCACACACATAGCGCCTGCCCTCAGCGGACGCCACCAGCACATGATGCCGCCTCATGGGCAATTGGGTCTCTCCGCGCACAAACCGCCCGAAGAAGTGCTCCACCGGGAACCCGATCTGCTCCAGCAGCCAGCCGAACAGCGCGTTCACCTCAAAGCAGTATCCGCCACGTCCGCGCGTCACGATCTTGTCAAAGAGATCGTCGATCTGAAGGCTCAACCGCCTGCCCGCCAAGATGTCCATGTTTTCGTAAGGCACCGTCAGCAGATGCCGCCGCTGCAGTGCGAACAGCACGTCACTGGTGGGTTCGGCAGGCCCGTCATAGCCGATGCGATTCAAGTAAGCTGCAACTCGTGTGTCCATTTCGCATCCTCCATCTCCATTTTCGTCAGTTTGTATTGTAAACCATGATTCCTCATTTGACAAGCCACCGTAGGCGTGATAGCATGGTGTCGGAACGCAGAGCCGGCATTAATCATCAGGAGGCGCATGTCTATGTCCAGCATCATTCCCACCACAAACCTTGGCGGCGTCGAAGTCTCGCGGTTGGTGATTGGCACCAACTGGCTCAACGGCTACAGCCACCGGACCGACGCGGCCGACCAAAAGATTGTCGATTACAACCGGCACGACAGAAAAAACGCGGCACTGCTCCTGAAAACATTCATGGATGCGGGTTCCAACCTGATCTTGGGCGGCATCGGCCCGTTCATGTACAACGCCATACACGAAGCCGAGGACATGACCGGCAAAAAGCTGTACATCCTGAACACGCCGCACTTTGACACCGCCGACACCCAGGCGGCCAGAAAGACCGCGATGGACGCCTTCGACGAGGACAAAAAGAATGGCGTCACCTTTTGCTGGCCATTTCACCAGATGGTCGAAGAGCTGGCCAACAAGCGCACGCGCGAGATCGAGCGGCTGCCCGACTACCTCGAGATGATCCGCGAACGCGACATGATCCCAGGCATCTCCGCGCACATGCACGAGACGCTGACCTACTGCGACGAGCAGGACTATGACGTGGAAGGCTACATCCAGATCTACAATTGCCTCGGTTTCATGATGCAGTTGGAGGTCGAAACCGTCAATCAGATGATCTGGACGGCCAAACACCCCGTGCTCACCATCAAGCCCATGGCAGCTGGCCGCTGCACACCGCTGGTGGGGCTGAACTTCGTCTGGAACACGATCAGGGAATGTGACCTGGTCGCCGCCGGCTGCCAAACCTGGCAGGAAGCCGCGGAGGTCATCGAGTATTCCGCCGCTGCCATTGGACGCAGAAAAGTCGAAGTGAAAAAGAGGGGCAGTTTGGCGGACACCTTTGTTGAAGCGTAGCGGTTTCCTGTTACGCGATGCGATCACACAGATAGCTGCGTCGTCCGCCTCGGTCGTCCTGAGCAAAGCGAAGGATCTTCCGCTCTTTTGCAGGAAGACCCTTCGCTTTGTTCAGGATGACCGGTTATCCGCTCGCCGTCACGGCACGGCATCGCTACCTGATCACCTGATAATCCACTTTCTGTCCGATCGAGTATTTTTCGATCGTGCTGATGATGGCGTCCGCTTCGGCACCGGGCGCGGGCTGAGGCATGCGGTCATTGGTCTTTTCTGACGATGTGATCCAGAACGGAATCACCTTGGCATTTTTGATCTCCACGAAGTCCGGATACACCACGATCGTCTCCTGGAAAATGAATGTACGGCGCGGCCTGATGGGGTTCGGCCCGCCGGCCAGGAAAGTGCCCAGTCCGTACACGATGTTCTTGCCGCGATAGTTCTCCATGCCGGAGATCACATGCGGATGATGGCCGACGACCAAATCGGCGCCGTTGGCGACGGCTGTGCGCGCATAGGTTTTCATGTTGCCGCGCACTGCGTAGTGATATTCGGGCGTGTCGCCAAAGTGCAGTGATGCGATCAGCACATCGCACTCCGGACGCATCTTCTCGCAGGCCTTTCTGATGGCCGTGGCATTGTTCGATCCGCCCGTCTGGAAGCCCAGCAGGCCCACGCGCAGCCCGTTCACCGTGATGATTCTCCGCTCATTGAAGCCCGAGCCGTTCCACGCAACGCCCACATTGTTCAAGGCGTTCTTGGTGCTGCGGTAGCCGGAACTGCCATAGCGGGTGGCGTGATTGTTGGCGATGTTCACGGCCTCAACGCTGGACGCGCTGAGGATGTTCGCGTATTCCGGAAGTCCCTTGTAGACGTACTTTTTTTCAGGCCGCGCGCCTGATTTGGTCAAGGAGCATTCCAGGTTTGCCAGCGTCAAGTCGTCCTGACGGAAATAAACGGCGGCATTGCGCAGCATCGAACCCCAGCGGTCGCCATATTCTCTCTCATATTGGTCCAAGTACTTTCTGAACGTCTGGTAGGTGCCGCGCTCCGGATCGCCGCCCAACGTGATGTCGCCCACGGCGCTGATGGTCAGGCTCACGCCGCCACCGCCGCTGCGCACCTGGACCGTCGTTTCCGCGCTCTTTTCCTTGCCCGGTTCGTCTGCTGCCACGTTGATCGTGCACACGCCGGGCGCATGCGCGGTCACGACGCCCGTGCCGCTCACGGTGGCCACAGACGCGTTGGTGCTGGAAAACCGGACGGTTTTGTAGGTAGCGTTCTCAGGCAGGACCGTGGTCCCTACTGTCGCCTGTTCTCCCACGCCCAGCGTGATCGTTCCGGAGGAGCGCACAGTCTGGACGCGAACGACCGCAACGGTGATCACGATGGAAGCGCGCTTGCCCTCGGGCGTGGTGGCCGTGATGCGCGCTTTGCCCGCGCCTTTATAGGTGACGACGCCCTGACCGTCCACGGAGATGATCGCGTCGTTGCTGCTGGACCAACTGAGCTGGGGCAGCTCCGCGCCGGAGGGCACGGGCTTGACATAACGCGTGAGGTTGTCGATCCCGTCACAGGTCTCAGAGAGCGCAACTTTGAGGGTGGACTTGGACATCTTGATTCCCTTCAGCGCGGCCTTGTCCATGGCGCCGTGCTGACCTGGTCTTGGCACAAGTACAGGTTGGGCAAGCGCCCCTTGGGCCACACCCAACAACAGCGCAATCGCAAGCGCCACCGACAGCCACGTAATCATCCGCTTCTTCATTGTCTCATTCCCCCATCTGCTCCCGTTCGCTCCATCAGGATAATTATACCAACTCGCGGCCGGAAGCGCAAGTCCCATGCACGAATCCGGTTCAGCAGTGCCCCAGGGCGCATCCCTGTGCCCAACCCCACCGTGTCATCCTGAGCGCCAGCGAAGGACCTCCCACCCTCAGGCGACGTCCCTCCAACAGAAAGGACGCCCGCTTGCCTCGGGAGGAGGTCCTTCGCTGGCGCCCAGGATGACAACGGGGACGCGCTGCATCGCAGCATGGTCATCGATCACAACACGCGCTCAATAATTCGGATCGTACTTCACCAGTCCCGCGCCTGTGCTCGGTGAGTAGGTTCTGACCAGATTCAGCACACGCTCGGCTTCCTCACCGGTGCTGACGCGCGGATTGCCGGTCAGCACTTCCTGACTGTCACTGATCATGATGGGCACGATGTTCGGGTCGCACACTTCAACATAGCCGTCCTCGAACACATT
>JAVBTW010000085.1:0-3319 GCA_031555975.1 Eubacteriales bacterium | reverse complement strand
TCGGCTCACAGGACACCACGTCCACCGCCGCGCCGCCGAGTCGGCCCGAGGCCAGCGCCGCGGCCAGGTCCGCCTCGTTCACCAGCGGTCCGCGCGCGGTGTTGATCAGAAGCGCGCCTGGCTTCATCTTTGCGAAGGTTTCCGCGTTCATCATCCCCTGGTTGTCCGGGGTCAGCGGGCAGTGCAGGCTGATCACGTCCGAACCCGCGAGCACTTCGTCCAGCCCGCTGGCCAGCCGCACGTCGGCCTCGGCCTGCAGCGCCGCGTCTGCATGCGCGTCGTAGGCCAGCACCTGCATGCCCATGGCGACCGCAATCCGCGCCACAGCCTGTCCGATCCGCCCGAAGCCGATCAGCCCCATGGTCTTTCCGCACAGCTCAACCAGCGGCGTCCGCCAAAAGCAGAAGTCCGGCTGCGCGCCCCAGTCGCCCGCGTGGACGGCCCGGTCGTGCAGCCCCACATGATGGCACAGCTCCAAGAGCAGCGCGAAAGCAAACTGCGCCACGGCGGTGGTGCCATAGGTGGGGATGTTGCAAACCGCGATGCCCAGTTCCTTGGCGGCTGCGGTGTCCACGATGTTGTAGCCCGTGGCCAGCACACCCACAAAGCTGAGGCCCTGTGCGCGGGCGGCCGCGAGGGTGTCGCGGCTGAGCGGGGTTTTGTTGGTGTACACGGCCTCCGCGCCGAGCATGCGGGGCAGGATTTCGGATGGCGGTGTGCGGTCGTGGACCGTCAAATCGCCCAACCGGGACAGCGCGTCCCAGGACAGGTCGCCTGGGTTTTCGGTGTGGCCGTCGAGCACGACGATTTTCATGAGGGTACCTCCGTTTTCGGTCGATCCCGGCGCACATCCGCGCGGTCAAGGCAGGTGCGATGGCGTTTGCTTAGTATCCCAACCCCGCGCCCAGCGCATACACCGGCTTGAGTTGGGCGTACAGCGCGCTGTAGACCTGGTAGGAGTCCATATAGCCCTTTTGGTTTTCCCGGATGGGCAGGGTCTCGGTCTCGACCTTCAGGATGGACGCGGCCTCGTCCAGGTCCTTCCACACGCCCGCGCCGACGCCTGCCACCAGCACCGCGCCGTACGCGCCGCCCTCGCTGGCGGCGGACATGGTGTAGACCGGCAGGTCAAAGATGTCGGCCTGCATCTGCCGCCACAGCGGGGACTGGGAGCCGCCGCCGGAGGTGTAGACCTTTTCCGGCTTGGCCACGGCTGCAATCAGGTCCACGACCTGGCGCAGCGAGTAGGTCACGCCCTCCATCACCGCGCGGGTCATGTCCCCGCGCGTGGTGGACAGGGACAGCCCGTAGAACACGCCGCGCGCGTTCGGGTCGCTGTAGGGGCAGCGCTCGCCGCTCATGTAGGGCAGGAACACGGCGCCGTGCGCGCCGGGCACGGACTGTTCCGCCTGCCGGCCCATCAGGTCATACACATTGGCCTCGCTCAGCCTGGCGGCCGCGATGTTGTGCTCGCACAGCGTGTCGCGGTACCAGCGGTACGCGCCGCCCGCCGAATTGGTGCAGCCCATGGCGTGCCACAGCTCCGGGCCGTTGTTGCAGAACATCTGCAGGCTGCCCTGGGGGTTGTCCACATAGCCGCGCAGGCCCATGGCCACGTTGCCCGCCGTGCCGATGACCACGCCCAGAATGCCCGGGCGAACCAGGCCCGCGCCCGTGGTCTGGATGACCGCATCGCCGCCGCCCGCATAGACTGCAAGGCCCTCCGGCAGGCCGGTGATGGCCGCAGCTTCCTTCGTCACATGGCCCGCCAGCGCTGTGGATTCCAGCACCACGGGGAAGATGGACTTGGGCAGGCCCACCTTTTCGATCAGCCCGTCCGCCCATTTGCGGTCCTTGGTGTCAAAGAAGCCGGTGCCGGACGCGTCGCTGGCGTCGGTGGCAAACTCGCCGGTCAGCCTCAGCCGGATGTAGTCCTTGGGGCAGCAGAACGCGGCCATATGGGCGAAGTTATCCGGCTCCACATCCCGAAGCCAGATCAGCTTGCCGCCGGTGTAGCCGGGCAGCATGGCATTGTTGGTGCGGGCAAGCAGGCCCGCCGGGCCGCCCGCCTGTTCGGTGATCCAGTCGCACTGGTCCTGGGTCCGGCCGTCGCACCACAGGATGGACGGGCGAATGACCTGTTGGTCCTTGTCCAGCGCGACCAGCCCGTGCATCTGGCCCGACAGGCTGACGCCCTTGAGGTCCGCCCGATCAATCTGCGCCTTTTTCATGATGGCCTGACAGCCGCGCACGATGCCGTCCCACCAGTCAGCCGGGTTCTGCTCCGCCCAGCCGGGCCGCGGCGTGGAAAGCGGATACTCCTGGGTGGATGAGGCGACGACCGCGCCCGTCTGGTCCACGATGATGCACTTCGCGCCCGATGTGCCGATGTCAAGGCCGATCAGGTATTGGTTTGACATGTCGGAGCCCTCCTTAACGTAACTGCTATTTCTTCTTCGACAGCTTGTTGATCTTCTGGAAGTCCAGCTTGTTCTCACTGTGATTGAGCAGCCGCGCGATGTTCGCCCGGTGGCTGAAGATGGCGAGGAAGCTCAGCGCCGCAGCGAACGCGATCTGCAGCCAGTCGCCCCACTGCAAGGCCGCCACCAGCACCGTGAACAGCACGGCAGACACGATGGACGCCACGGACATGTACTTGGTCACGGCGACCACCAGGACCTGGCAGGCCAGCAGCGCCAAGGCGATCAGCGGGTTCAGCGCCAGGATCGCGCCAAACGACGTGGCGATGCCCTTGCCGCCCTTAAAATGGGCAAACACCGGCCAGTTGTGGCCCAGCACCACGAAGATGCCGCCCAGATACGCGCCATAGGTGCCGCCGATCCAGCGCCCGATCAACACCGCCACGATGCCCTTCAGCGCGTCGCCCGCGAAGGTCAAAAGGCTGGGACCCCAGCCGAGGGTCCGAAGCACATTGGTGGTGCCCGCATTGTTGCTGCCCGTCTTTTTGATGTCCACATTGGCCAGGTACTTGGCCACGACGGAGCCCGTCGTGAACGTGCCCAGCAGATAACCGATCACCGCGCTCAGTATCCACCTCAAAATGTCCGGCATGGTTAGTCCTCCTCTTTCTTCCTGTCTCTGAAGAAGAACCGGATCGGCGTGCCGTTGAAACCAAACGCCTTGCGGAACTGGTTCTGCAGGTATCTTTCGTAGGAAAAGTGCAGCAGGTTGTGGTCGTTGACGAAGAACACGAACGTGGGTGGTTTGATTCCCTGTTGGGTGGCGTAGTAGAGCTTGAGCCTGCGCCCGGAGGTGGACGGTGGTTGCAGGGCCTGCAGCGCATCGGCCAGCACGTCGT
>JAVBTW010000100.1:0-6608 GCA_031555975.1 Eubacteriales bacterium | reverse complement strand
CGTCTCGATGTGGAAAACCCGCAATGCCGCCCGACTGGCGCAGGGTTTCCATGCGTGAAAACCGGCCTGTGAGCATCTTGTGCACATAGGCCTGGTGACCGACATCGAAAACCAGTGCGTCGTTAGGGCAATCAAACACGGTGTGCAGCGCCAGCGTCAACTCGACCACGCCGAGATTGGAGGCCAGGTGCCCGCCGTTTTGGGATGTGATGTGCACCAGTTCGCGCCGGATCTCCGATGCCAGCCGGTCTCTGTCCGCGTCACTCAGCGCCCGAATGTCCTCGGGCGATTGGATGTTTTCTAACAACATGATCCCCATATCCCCTACATCATTAAAAACCCGATCAGCACGCCCAGCAGCGCGCCAATCAGCACCTCGAACGGCGAATGGCCCAGCAACTCCTTCAAGCTTTCGTAGGTCAGCCCGCGCCCGTGTTGCATCATGTCCGCCATGATTCGGTTCAGCAGCGCCGCCTGCTTGCCTGCCGCGCGCCGCACACCTGCGGCGTCGGTCATGACCACAGCCGCCAACACAAAGCTGATCGCGAACTCCGGGCTGTAAAACCCGGACTGCAGACCCACGGCCGTGGCGAGTCCGCAGACCACCGACGAGTGTGAACTGGGCATGCCGCCCAGGCCAAAGAACCGCGCAAAGTCCCACTTTTGCTCAATGATCAGGTGAAACACCACCTTCAACGCCTGTGCGACAAACCAGCACACGACGCCGACGAGCAGCACTCGGTTCATGGCGATCTCTTGAAAAAAGCGCATGGATTCGACCCCTTTTGTGTGGTGGTTTATGTTCGTCTCGACGCCGTCTTTTCGATCAGCGCGCGGAACCCGTCTGCTTCCGGTCCAAAAATCTTCAAAGCCTGACAAGCCTCTTCGATAAACGATTGCTTCAGCGCCTCCGCGCCGCCCTGGCCGTACAGGCTCACTGCGGTCAGCTTGCCGTTTTCGCGGTCCTTGCCTACCTGCTTGCCCATTTGCGCCTCATCGCCGGTTTCATCGAGCAGGTCGTCCACGGTCTGGAACAGTTGTCCAAATGCGGTGCCGTAGCGCGTCAACGCGGCCATTTGCGCCTCACCTGCACAGCAGAGCCTGCCAGCAGCCCGAAGCGGATACGCGAACAGCGCGGCGGTTTTGCCCAATTGGATAAACTGCAGGTCGCGCTGCGTCGCGCCGTGCTGACGCTCCAGAAAGAGGTCCAGCGACTGGCCCGCGACCATGCCGCGCACACCGCAACCCTGTGCAATTTCATGCGCCGCAAATACGTGGCGCGCCATGCGGTCCGGATGGGAGAGCGCCTGTTGGGTCATGGTCTCAAACGCGAGGCTCAACAACCCGTCGCCGGCAAGAATGGCCTGACCCACGCCAAAAACGACATGGTTCGTGGGCTGTCCCCGGCGCAATACGTCGTCGTCCATGCCCGGAAGATCGTCATGGATCAGGGAGTAGCAGTGGATCATCTCCACTGCGCAGGCGTATGGCATCGCTTCATCGAGGTCACCGCCCAGCATGTCCACCGCCGCCAACAGCATGGTGGGCCTGAGGCGCTTGCCGCCCTGCAACAGGCTGTAGCGCATGGCCTTCGCAAGCTGCGGTGGGATCTCGCCCGGTTCGGCGTGGGCGCCCAACGGCGGCTCGCACACCAGCACATCCAGGCTTGCGTTGATTCGTTCTAGATAACGGCGCTCATTCATCTGCATCGCCTTCCTCGACGTCCAGCGGCATCTCTTCGCCCTTCTGGGTCAGCACTTGTATCTTGGCCTCATGCGCGGCCAGTTCCTTTTCGAGCTGCCCGAGCAGTGCGATGCCCTGCTCGTAAGCGCCGAATGACTCACTAAGCGGCAGCTTCCCGGCCTCCAACTGGCTGACAAGCTGTTCCAGCCGCGCCATGCGCTCCTCAAAACTTAGCTCGGGTTCACGTTTTGCCATGACTGTCCGCCTCCAATTGGATCCAGTTCACTGTCGCGTCCGCGCGGCCGCCCTGCATGATGATGCCGATTTGATCGAACAAGGAAAGCTCAGACGCCTGAGCCGCAATGCCATTGGGACCCTCGATGACGGCATAGCCCCGTGAAAGCACGGCGGCCGGGTTCAGGCCCGACAGCGCGCGCGCCATCAGAGTGAACCGATTCTTTGCGCTGTCAAGCCTGCGCGATTGCGCGTCATGCAGCCGTTTGGTCATCCGACTGAGCTGTTCGCGCCGAGATGCCAGCAGCATCTGGCCGGGCTGGCTCAGCACAGGCGAGGCCGCCAGGCGCAATATCCTGGCCCTGAGCAGTTCAATTCGCCGCGACTGTGCCAGGTCCATAGCCTGCCGCATGCTCCTGAGCTGATAGAGCAGTTCGCTCCGGTTGGGCACGGCCAGCTCGGTTGCCTGAGACGGCGTCGCGGCGCGCACGTCTGCAACGAAATCGGCAATGGTAAAGTCGGTCTCATGGCCAACGCAGGACACCACTGGCACATTTGACCGGTAGATGGCCCGCGCAACGACCTCTTCGTTGAACGCCCACAGATCCTCAATGGAGCCGCCTCCGCGCCCACATAGAATGACGTCCACACAGCCGTATTGGTTCAACCGATCCAGCGCATCCGCGATCTCCTGCGCCGCAGTCGGCCCCTGTACCGCCGCGGCAGCGACCAGGATCGACACACCCGGATTGCGCCGCCGAGCCACGCGGATGATGTCCCGAAGCGCTGCGCCCGCCGTGGACGTGACCACGCCGATTCGCTTTGGCGCCAAGGGGAGCGGCTGCTTCAGGCTCGGATCGAAGAGGCCTTCCGCCATCAATTTCGCCTTGAGCTGCTCGAATTTCTGGAAGAGATCCCCCGTGCCTTCGGCGGCCATGGCATCGCAGTACAGTTGGAACGAGCCGTCCCGAACGAACAGCGACGCGTTGGCAGTGACGGTCACCTGCATGCCGTCTCGGGGCTGAAAATTCAGCGTCATGGCGCTCTGCCTGAACATGACGCACTGCACGCGGGCGTCCTGGTCTTTCAGCGCGAAGTAAAGGTGACCGGAATAATGGCGCTTGAAACCCGAGATCTCTCCGCGAACGCGCACGGCGCGCAGCATGGGGTCCGCAGCGAGTTGGCGGCGCACATATTCATTCAGCTGGCCGACGCCAAGCACAAACTCAGCCATTCCGCTCCGCCGCCTCGAGGGTGTTGTGAAGCAGTTCCGCGATGGTCATCGGGCCCACGCCGCCGGGCACGGGCGTGATGAATCCGGCGACCTCCTTGGCCGCGGCCGTATCAACATCGCCGCACAGCTTGCCCAATTCGTTTCTGTTCATGCCCACGTCGATGACCGCTGCGCCGGGTTTGATCATGTCGGCGGTGATGAAGTTCGCGCGTCCAATTGCCACGACCAGGATGTCCGCCTCGCGGCACACTTCTTTGAGGTTGGCGGTCTTTGAGTGACAGAGGGTCACGGTCGCGTTTTCGCTCAAAAGCAGCATGGCCATGGGCTTTCCGACGATGTTGCTGCGGCCCACGACCACCGCGCGCTTTCCGGAAATGGGGATGTCATAGCGATGCAGCAGTTCCATGCAGCCCTTCGGTGTGCACGGCACCAAGCCCGCCTCGCCGCTGAACAGCGCGCCGGTGTTGATCGGATGGAACCCGTCCACGTCCTTTTTCGGATCGATGCTGAGGATCACGGACCAGGGATCGATGTGTTTCGGCACGGGCAGTTGCACCAGAATGCCGTGAATTTTCTCGTCTTTGTTCAGCGCGTCGATCTGCGAAAGCAGTTCGTCTTGCGTGGTCTGGTCCGGAAGGCGAATCACTACGGAGTGGAAACCGGCCTCCGCCGACTGCTTTTCCTTGTTGCGCACGTAGACCGCGCTGGCAGGGTTGTCCCCCACCACGATGACCGCGAGGCCGGGTTGGACGCCCTTTTCTGTGAGTTTGGCTGCGCGCCGCTTGATCTCTTCCCGCAGATCCGCAGCGACCTGCTTGCCGTCGATGATTTGTGCTGGCATGATGATGCAACTCCTTGCTGTATTATCGTTTTGATGGGTCGCGGCGCCGTTCTCCGCAAATTGTGCGCTCGTCCTGATGCGGGCGGGCCAATGGATCAGCGCGCTTTTTCGATGCCAATCAGCGCCGCGCCGACCGCATTGTCCCCCGACAACTCCGGTTCGGCCCAGCGTACGTCCGCCTTCACGCGCCGTTTGTCGAGCCGCTCTTGCAGCATTCTTCTGAGCAAACCCGACGATGCGACGCCGCCGAACAGCAGCGCGGTGCGAACGCCCGTCCGTTGGACGGCTTCTTCGATCAGCCTCGCGATGGTCCGCGCCAGCATCGAATAGACCTCGGCTGCAGTCTGCTCCGGTGTCCACTGCCCTGCCGACACCATGCGCCGCACCAGCGACTCTGCGCCGGAAAAGCTGCATGTCAGTCCGTTCACTGACACCGGAATCAGTGATTTGGACGCGCAGGTCGCGAGCGCTTCCAGTTCCGGTCCAGAGGGAAACCCACAGCCCAGCGCCACGCCCGCCCGGTCCACGAACTGTCCGGCATGCAGGTCCGTTGTACCGCCCAGCAACTCAACCGAAAGATCAGGCTGCGCCAGCATGACCTCTGTGGTGCCGCCGCTCAGGTGCATCGCCAGAAAAGGCTCGTTCGAAACCGCCGCGCCCACCATGGCCGCGCGCAAATGGCACTGTTGATGCGTGGTCTCGATGAACGGCACACCAAGCGCTGCCGCCACCGCACGCCCGAATCCTTCGCCCACCCGGAACACCGGCATGTATGAATCCGCATTCGGCCTTGGCCTCACAGTGGCGCACACAGCGTCCACGGACATCTCCGGCTGCATCAGCCGTTCGATCAACTCCGGCAGCCGCTTGACGTGCTGGAACATCAGTTCGGACTGCATCAGTCCGGTCTGGCCCTTCGGCACATCCAGCAACCGGCGCTGTTGTGTGTAGTCTGCGCCGCTCGCATAAGCAACCGAGGTGCGGTAACAGCTGGTGTCGATGCCGATGCCGCCCATGAGCTATGCCCCAAATCCGGCGCGGCTGAGACTGCCCAGCACACCGTTGATGAAGGCCGACGCCTTGTCGGTAGAATAGGTGTGCGCCAACTCCACGGCCTCGTTGATGACGGCCGCGGAGGGTTCTTTGTCGAGCATCAGCTCGTAAGCGCCCAGCCGCAAAATGGCCAAATCGACCCGCATCAGCCGATCCAACCGCCAACCCACCGCATGTTTCTCGATCTCCGCGTCCAGTTTGTCTGCGTTTTCCTTGACGCCCTCAAACATGGACTGCATGTAGTCGTATTCCCGTTCTCCGGGCAAAAGCTCCAGGATCTCAGTGAGCGTGTCATCGCCGCCGTCGCCGCCCATGTCCCATTCGTAGATCAATTTCATCGCGGCTGCCCGCGCCTCGGTTCTGTTCATATCCGTTCATTCTCCCCTGTCTATTAGCACAAACAAAGAGGGGCATGGCATGTGCAATGCACCTCTTCAGCTCCGCTATATGTCGCTGTCCACCCTGCGCGACGCTTTTACTTGATCGCGAAGCGCCTTGATCCAATCCCTGAGCACGGTCGAACCCGCCAGCGTCCAGCCCACCACAGCCAGCGCACCGAGTAACACAGCCTTCCAGAATCCGATCGTCAGCATCAGCACTCCGAGCAGTATGCCACAGCCTGCGCCCACAATGCGCCAAACCGTTTGCTTGTCCATCCCAGCTCACATCCTTCGCAGGTTGGATTGACTCACCAAAAATCCTTCTCGGTGATGGTGTCCGCGTCTTTGCCCTCATTTTCTGGCGCTGGGTCTTGGACGGTCCCGGGGTCCGGGGGCTGATGATCGGCTTCGAATTCCTCAACGGGCGGCTGATCTTCAATCTCGTCCTGTGTGATGGGTTCAGCCACGGGTTCCGATTCTTCACTGGAAGCAATGATGGCGTCCGGCTGATCAATGACCTCCGGGCCATGGTCATCAGGCGCCTCGATCTGCAGCGGCGGTTGGGGCGTGACTTCCACGATTTTCGAAACCATGACGCGGACTTCACGGACGGCGATGCCGCTGTATTCCTCGATGAAGTTCTTGATGTTGCGCTGCATCAACATGGTGACATTGGGGATGTGCACATCGGATTCCAGTGTCATGTCCACGTTGACGGTGATGCTGTCGTCGTGATTGTCGATGCGCGTCTTGACGTCCACCACGCCCTCCGTACCCTCCACCGCGCGCTTGACGAGCATGTCCATGGCCTGTACGGACACACGCACCGAGCCATTTTCGGTGTTTTGCACGGATACCGAGGACTTGTCCATCTTTGGCGGCTTCCAGAACGCCAGCATCAGCATTCTGACAGACCAGAACAACAGCACAACCGCCAGCACCGCCAGGATCACGATGGTGATCCAGCTGTCCTGAAGGGCGAGGATATAGCCAGCGATGCTGATGGAGAATGTGCGGCGGTACAGGATCAGCGCGCCAAGGCCGATCGACACCATCACGCCGATCACTCCACACAATGCCATCAACAGCCGGTCCGTCCATCTGATTTTCACCATCTATCAGCCACCTCCTGCGTGTCGGTCACGAACGATCCTGCTCCGGTTCATTGCTTTCGTCAGAGAAC
>JAVBTW010000323.1:0-3260 GCA_031555975.1 Eubacteriales bacterium | reverse complement strand
ATCGGACGTGCCTGTCGTCACAAATCGTCCGCGTCCTGCACCGGCTTATCGCCGTCGTCCGGCGTTCCTGTGTAGCTGCCCAGCGGATCCGCGTCCGGAGACATGAACGGGCGCTTCTTTTCTTTTTGTCTGCGCTCCATGATGGCATCACCTCTGATGCCAGTATGCCCTAATCGCCAAATGTGATGCCGATGTTCCGCGCAGTCTGCACCAACTGATGGTCCGGCGGCACCGACTTGGTCTTGCCCGCAACTTCATCGAGCGGATTGGCGCAGACCGTGTCGCCCTTCAGCGCCACACTGACGCCGAATTGGCCGTCCCGAATCAGTTGCGCCGCGTACACGCCGAACCGGGTGCTCAGCACGCGATCGTAGCTGGACGGGCTGCCGCCGCGCTGGATGTGGCCAGGCACCACGGCGCGGGTCTCGAAGCCCGCCTTTTGTTGGATTTCCTCGGCAATCCGGTGCGCCACAGTGCGGTATGGGATCTGCGGTTGCGCGGCGCGCTCCTTCTTGGATTGTGCAGCCTCCTGTACGGACAGCGCGCCTTCCGCCACTGCGATGATGGAAAAGCTCTTTTTCCGGGCGTTCCGCGCCTCCACCGACGCGATGACCTTGTTGATGTCGTAAGGGATCTCCGGGATCAACACCACGTCCGCGCCGCCCGCCAGTCCCGCCTGCAGCGTGAGCCAGCCGACCTTGTTGCCCATGATCTCAATCGTCATCACGCGCCCGTGGCTGTCGGCGGTGGTATGGATGCGGTCGATGACCTCCGTTGCGGTGTCAGCGGCGGTGTGGAACCCAAATGTCACATCCGTGCCCCAGATGTCGTTGTCGATGGTCTTTGGCAAGCCAATCACGTTCAGGCCCTCTTGAGACAGCATGTTCGCGGTCTTGTGGGTGCCGTTGCCGCCCAGCGTGACCAGGCAGTCCAGCTTCATCCGCTTGTAGTTGTCCTTCATGGCCTGGACCTTGTCCATCTTGTCATCGCCGATGTCGCGCATCTTGCTGTAGGGCGTCCGAGCGGTGTGCAAGATCGTGCCGCCCAAGGTCAGAATGCCCGAGAACTCGCCCTTGCTCATCTCGCGGCTGTCGCCGCTGATGAGGCCGCTGTATCCGCCCATGATCCCCACGATCTCCACATCAAACAGCTCGTACGCGGCCCGCGCCACGCCGCGAATGGCGGCATTCAGGCCGGGGCAGTCACCGCCGGCGGTCAACAGGCCAATTCTCTTTTTCATCGGTCATCGCCTCCCATCAGATAGGGTGTACAAAAATAATAACACAGGCGGAGGGGACGTGTAAAGAATGAGTGTAGAAAAAAGTGGGACGGACGGCGTTCAAGCCCCTTCCCACCTGCTGGACTTACATGATCGTTCCTCCACCCAGGCACACTTCGCCTTGATAGAGCACCACGGACTGTCCCGGCGTCACAGCCCGCTGCGGCTGCAAGTAACCCATCCGCAGTACGCCGTCTTTGACCACGGCCCGCACGTCCTGCAGCGGCTGCCGATGCCGGAACCGGGCCTTGCACAAGATCTCCGCGCCCTCTTCCGCAGGCGCCTTGCCCGCGATCCAGTGCAGGTCGTCCGCCAAGCCTTCGCGCGTGTACAGCAGCGGGGAGTCTTCGCCCTGATCCAGTACGAGCTGGTTTTTCTCCATGTCCTTTTTCACCACGAACCACCTGCGTCCGTCGCCGCTGCCGCCGATGCCCAAGCCCCGCCGCTGGCCCAGGGTGTAATACATGAGGCCGTCGTGGCTTCCGATCACCTTGCCGTCGGTGCGCACGATGTCGCCGGGCTGCGCTGGCAGGTATTGCTTCAGGAACGCGGTAAAATCGCGTTCGCCGATGAAGCAAACGCCGGTGGAGTCCTTCTTCTTGCTGACGGGCAGGCCTGCTTCCGCGGCAATTTGGCGAATCTGGGATTTGGTCAGGTTGCCCACGGGAAACATGGCCCGGGCCAGGGCCTGTTGGCCAACCATGTACAGGAAGTAGGTCTGGTCCTTGTTTTCGTCGGCGCTGCGCAGCAACTGATAGTTTCCTTTGGACCAGGACACGTTCGCAAAGTGGCCGGTCGCGACCTTATCCGCGCCCAGTTTCAAGCCGAACTCGTGGAACGCGTTGAACTTGATCTCGCGGTTACAGAGCACGTCTGGGTTGGGTGTGCGCCCCTTTTTGTACTCATCCAGAAAATGCTGAAACACGCGGTCCTTGTACTCGCCCGCGAAGTTGACGGAGTAGTAGGGGATGCCGATCACATCGCACACGTCGCGCACGTCCGCCCAGTCACGCTCGGCGGTGCATACGCCCTGATCGTCCACCTCTTCCCAGTTGTTCATGTATACGCCGATGACCTCGTAGCCCTGCCGCTTGAGCAGCAGTGCCGCCACGGATGAGTCTACGCCGCCGGACATGCCGACCACGACTCTCAAGATGAAACGCCTCCAGTGCCAAGAAATGGGATCGCATATCTGCAAAATTGGGCGGGGGCTTGTCCCCCGCCTCAAGAGGTTAGTTTACCGGGGTCATGTGGATGGGCGCTTCGGCGCTGGTCAAGCAGTTCATGGTTGCCTGATCCAGCAGACCGTCCTCATTGAGGTTCAGGCCCATCTGTGCGTTGGCGGCGCGCTGAAAAGCCTTCAGCGCTTCGGTGTAGGCGGCGGTGGAGATGCCGTCCTCGTCTTCGGGCGCATCCAGCCAGCTCAGTTCAAACAGCAGTTGCATGGCCTCGGCGATTGTCGGGTCTGCATCGCCCCCCTTGGCGCTGAGGTCCGTATCCGATTCTGTGTCCGCGGATTCCGGTGGGTTCGTTGCCGCGGGCGGTTCTGTGGCGGGCGGTTCCGTGGCGGGCGGCGCAGTCTCAGGCGGCTGTGTGACAGGCGGGTCCGTCGGCTGTGGAGCGGTTGGCGTGGGTGTGGGCGCCTGCGTCGGATCCGCGCTGGGCTTGGGCGGTTTCGGTGTCGGCGTTGGCGTCGGTGTTGGCTTGGGCGTCGGAGAGGGCGTTGGCTTGGGGGTCGGCGTCGGCTTTTTCGTGGGCTTTAATGTGGGCAGCGGCCTTGACGGCGCGTCCACATCGAACAGCCAGTCCGAGGTCGCGGGACCGCAGTCGCTGTCCGCGACCAGGCCGGCGCGATATTCCTTGTTGACATATTGCTGGAAATCCAGGATCGCCTGCCTGGTCGGCGGATCATACTTGCCGGTGGGCTCGTCATAATCCAACCAGGCCAGTTCCATCAGCCGCTCTTGCAGCGCAGCGATCT
>JAVBTW010000204.1:0-13469 GCA_031555975.1 Eubacteriales bacterium | reverse complement strand
CCGGCTGGGCTTCATGGTGGGCGACGTGGACGGCAGCTATGGCGGTTCCACCGTCACCGGCGTGAAAAACCTGCAACAGTACCTCTACGACCGCGAAGTGGAGCGGCTCACCCAAGAGGCCATTGCCGAGCGTGACCGACTGTACCCTGAAGCCTCGCCCGCACCGTCCATCGTGCCGGAGCTCGCGCCGGAAGCGTCTGTGGAACCGCGGCCAGCGCCCACCGATGAGTCCCAGCCGGACCTCAGCGAATTGCCGCCGGACCCGATGCCAGGCCAGGCGTTTTCAGAGACCGATGACACGGAACCCGTCATGGCCGACCGGATGGCGTCGGTGAAGGACGCGTTCTGGAATCTATTCAGCCCCAGCGCGCTGGCGGAAGAGGGCACATTCGCGCTGGAGGGCACCCCGATACCGGAGCCGACGGTGCAGCCCACGCCCACGCCGCGCCCCACGCCCAAGCCCATCGACACCAGCAAGATCACCATTGTCGTGGACGGCATCTGTGATCCGATGCTGCAGGAGACGTTCTTCTCTGACGCCTTTCCGGCCATTCCCGGCCTGATGAAGGCGGGCGCCCAGGGCATTGAAGTGAAGCGTTTGCAGCGGCGGCTGTATGACCTGGAATACTTCTTCGGCAGCGCAGACGGCGATTATGGCGAAAACACCGTGAACGCTGTGACCGAATTCCAGACGCGCAACGGACTGACCACCGATGGCGACGCAGGTGCGCAGACCATCAACACATTGTTCAGCGAATCGGCGAAAAAGGCGCTGAAACCGTTTCTGCTAAAGGTATCGACCTCCAAGCAGCGCGTGTACGCGTACGCGCCGGATGAGAACGAAGAATACACCCGGCTCGTGCGCACGATGAAGTGCTCCACCGGTCTGCCCGCCACGCCGACGCCCAAGGGGACCTTCCAGGGCGGCACTGGCCCCGGCGCGCGCTGGCACTTCTTCAAGAAGTTCAATTGCTGGGCCCAGTACGCGTACTACATCGATGGCGACATCATGTTCCACTCGGTACTGTACGGCAGCAGGGGCGGCAGGGTCACGCAGAGCTCGGTTTGGAACTTGGGCAGCAAAGCATCCCACGGTTGTGTGCGGTTGCAAGTCGAGGACGCCAAGTGGCTCTGGAACAACTGCCCGAGACGGACAAAGGTCATAGTATATTAACATGATGAAGGACCCTCCCATCACGCGGGGGGTCCTTCACATTTATTCCCAGGTCCAAGCCGCCCTCTTCGGAGGGGGCAGGCGGATTGGTGCCGCTACGCCCACAACAGCCGATCTTGCATAAACGCCCGCGCTTGGGGCATCTGTTGTTCGGTCTTGATGCCGTGCAGCACCATGTCGCCCTGATAGCCCGCCTGTTTCAATCGGCTCAGCATGTAGGAAAAGTCCACGATCCCGTCGCCCGCGCCGCAGAAATCCAGGCCCGGACCGGCCAGGATATCCTTGCCGTGGGCCAGCCGCACATCCGCGCCGAACACGTCAAATGCGTGTCCGATCACCTTTTGCACGTTCTCCCGCCTCGCCTCGCCCGCGTGGAACAGATTCGCGCAGTCCATGACCATCTTCAGCCGGTCTGATCCGATGTCATCCATCAGTTTTCTCGCGCGCTCGGGCGTACAGACCACGTTGCTGGCCTCCTGCTCGACGAGCAGGGTCAGTCCCTCCGCCTCAGCGGTTTGGACCAGCGCTTTCATCACTTCGAACATGTCGGCCCAGGCGGCGTCCGTGGTGTTCTGAGGGTCCGCGCGCCACAGATCGTCCGCGTTGCGCGTTCCGGTGCACAGAGACACCCGATCGCAGCCGATGGCCTTCACGGCCTTGGCAAAGCCCCGAAACTTGATCGCGCTATCCTGGCGCACGGCCGGATCGGGGTGCGCCATGTTGAATGTTCCATTGACGCACACGATGCGTATGTTGTGCTTCGATGCGGCGCGGGTGATCTGCTCCGCCACGCCGTCCGGCAGAGAAAACGGGATTTCGCACTGTCCGGTGGGCACGAAAAGACACTCTTGCACCGTGGCGAAGGCCAGTTGCACACAGGCAAAGCCCATCGCATGGATCTTGCCAAAGAGTTCATCGATGGGACAGCGGTCAAAGTCCGTGGTGCAAATCCCGATCTCCATGCGTCTATCCCTCCTTATTGGGCAGCCAGCGCGCAATGGTCTGGTACATGAGCTCCGGATCGATGGGCTTTGTGATGTGGTCCACCATGCCGACCTCAAGGCTCTTTTCCCGATCGCCGCTCATGGCGTGGGCGGTCATGGCGATAATGGGGATGTGGTCATATTCCGGATGCTGGCGGATGACGCGGGTGGCTTGGATGCCGTCCATCTCGGGCATCTGGATGTCCATCAGTATCAGGTCGAAGTTTTTCCGTTCCATCAGCGTTTGTACGGCCTGTGCGCCGTTGTCCGCGATGACCACATCGAAGCCCTCCAGTTTCAGCAGTTCCTCCGCCACAATCTGGTTGATCTCGTTGTCCTCTGCCAGCAGGATCCGGTAGCCCAGCCCGATTTGTGCGGGCGCCGCAGCTGCGGTTTCCGGTGGATCGATGTGGGTGACGACGGACAGCGGCAACAGGAACCGGGCCGTGAACACGAACTTGGAGCCCGCGCCTTTTTGGCTTTCGCACCAGATGCGGCCGCCCATCATCGTGACCAGGCTCTTGGAGATCGCCAGGCCCAGGCCGGTGCCGCCGTACTTGCGGGTTGTGGATGTGTCCGCCTGTGTGAACGGCGTGAACAGCTCGCGCACCTGCGCCTCCGACATGCCGATTCCGGTGTCAGACACGCAGAACTCCAGTTCCACTTCGTCCCTGACGCGCGAAACCAGCTTCGTCTCCAATCGGATTTCGCCCGCGGCGGTGAATTTGACCGCGTTTGAGAGTAGGTTCGTCAGCACCTGATTCAGACGCAGCGGATCGCCCTCGAGCGCCTCCGGAACGGCCTTGTCAATGCGGGTCAGAATCGCCAATGGCTTGTTCCCCAGCCGCGCGGTGACCACGTCCATCACGCTCTTGATCACGTCTTTGAGCTTGAAGCCCACGGTTTCCATTTCGAGTTTGCCCGCTTCGATTTTGGAAAAGTCCAGGATGTCGTTGATGATCCGCAACAGCGAGTGGGCGCTCTGCTCGGTCTTTTCCAGATAGTCCCGCTGTTTGTCCGTCAGATCGGTATGCAGTGCCAAGTTGGTCATGCCCAAGATGGCGTTCATGGGCGTTCGGATCTCGTGTGACATGTTGGCTAAGAACTCTGATTTGGCGCGGGCGCTTTCCTCGGCGATGTCTCTTGCGACGCGCAGTTCCGCTTCCGCGCGGCGCATTTCTGTCACGTCGATCAACCATTGCATGACGCCTTCGTTGCCGTAATAGTCCGTGTTGAACAGGTTAGCCATCATCTGCTTGACGGACCCGTCGCGCATCCGCATGTCCACCGGCCACCAGTCAATGACTTCGCCCGCCAAGAGCGCGTCCCGTATGCGGTCGCGGTCTTTGATGTCTAAGAAATAGTCTGCCATCTTGTCGCCCACGCGCACACCCATAAACGCCTGTGCGAATGGGGTCGCGAACTGCACCACGCCATTGACGAGGATCGTGAAGCAGACGGGGCTTGAGTCCAGCACCTGCTTGAGCAAGTTGCGCTCGCGGTCGCGCTCCACTTCCGCGGTCTTCAGCGCGCGCAGGTCGCGGGTGAACCCGACGACGATGTATTTGTCGCCGCGCTGTACGCGCACCAGCGTGATTTCGGAAGGCACAGGTGTGCCGTCCAGCTTCTGGTGCATCCATTCGAATACTTCGCGCCCGTTGGCAAAGGCGTTCGTGATGCGTTTGAGGGCCTCGTCCTGGGACCGCAGGCCATTGGGCTGGTATTCCGGAGACAGCGCGTTGAAGTTTTCCAGATACGCCTGCTTGTCGGGCAGGTCAAAAAGCACGACTGCTTCCTGGTTGCAATCAATGTTGTTGAAGTGCTCGTCCCAAAAGTTGCAGCACAAAGGTGTGGCGTCCAGCATGATCCGAACGCGCTCTTCCTCTTCGCCGCGCTCCAGCATCGACGACTGAAACGCGATGCTCTCGTGGATGTCCTGAATCGCGCCTTCGATGCAGGGCATGCCGTCGTCGTCCAACATCGACAGGCCAAATACCTGCACCCAGTGCCACTGGCGCTCGGGGATGTTCCACACGCGGTACTGGGACCGGTATTCCTGGCCGGGTTGCTGCAGCATGACCGTCAGTTCCGCGCGCACCCGCTCCACATCCTGAGGGCAGCAGCGCGTGGCTGCAAACACCTCCAGTGGCTCCACCGTGTCCACCGGATTGTCCATGACGATGGCACAGGCGCGCTGGTTGGCGAACACCATAGGGACGCCGTCCTTGAGGAAAACGCGCCAAGAGCCCACCTCTCCGATGCGTACCAGGTCTTCTAAGGACAGGTGAAACTTGCTTTCCGTTTGCATTTTGTTATCCCTCCGAACGCGGTCACATCCGCGCCATGTGTGTATTGTTCCGAAATGCTTCGATCATTGTCGCGGTCAGCGACACGAGCGTCTCAGGCTTTGGTATGTCGCCCCTGTGAAACCATGTGGCTTCCGCCAGTTCTACGCCGTCTACGCGGGGCTCGGCGCTTCCGTCTACTTCGCAATAGAAGCCCAACAGCAGAGAGTCGGAAAATGACCAGGGTTGGCTAGCGTAATAGCGAATGTTTTTGACGGACAACCCGACTTCTTCTGTCACCTCGCGACGCACGGTGTCCTCCACCGGCTCGCCGCACTCGCAGAACCCGGCAACCAGTGCGTAGTTGGCGTAGGTGCGGCCTGCATACTTGGTCAGCAGCAGCCGATCACCATCGGTAATGGCCACGATGACCGCAGGCGAGATCTTGGGATAGATGGTGTTGCCACACTGGGGGCAGACCAGCGCGCGTTCCGATTCGCTCTTTTCCATTTTGGAGGCGCAGCGGCCGCAGTATGCGTTGTCATGATAAAACCGGTGCAGCTGGCTTGCGGTAATGCCCGCAAAACCCAAATGCTGCGGACGCATATTGCGGAACCGGTCGATGGGCGACAGCGCGGCGCGGGGCAGGTGATCCGGTTTCGCGTTCACCAGAAAATAGCCGCGGCCGTCCAAATCAAACAGGTATTGAGCGCCGATCTCCGCACCCGGCCATTGGGCGAAACTGGGCAGCTCGCCATCGGTCATCAGCACTTCACGACCGCTGAAACAGAGCGCGCAATCGTCCCCCTTCGGTGTCCGGTGCACAAATTCGTTGTGGTATGCGTGTCCAGGGTTCTCGTGCAGCATTCGAACGTCGCCTCTTCGCCACGTAAATGAGGATATGCCTCTCCAATCTCTAATCCTACCAGAATCCGCTTCGCATAGCAAGTGCAATCAGGCGATTTTTCCGGGCAATACATGAAAGGCGCGTCGACCTCCGGGATCATCCTTCGCTGTCGCTCAGGCTGACAAACGGGTGCCGCGTGCTGCTGTCGCTTCGCGGAGCTTGAGCTGTTTCTCATCTGTCCTTTTTGCGCTCGCAATTGCGCATCCGTCGCCTGTTGAGATATAATGGTGGGAAAGGGGGCGATCGGAATGGAGTTTAGGATCAGGGCCATGTGCGACTCGGACGGCGTTCCGGCCATGCGCATCTATGCCGACGGCATTCGCGGCGGCATGGCGACCTTTGAGACGGTGTGTCCAAGCTATGCCGCGTGGGATCAGGATCACCTGAAGCCGTGCAGGTTGGTGGCGGACGTGGACTTGAAGGTGGTCGGCTGGGCTGCATTGGCGCCGTTTTCCAACAAGCGCGCCTATCGCGGCGTCGCCGAGATCAGCATTTATGTGGACCCGGCATATCAGGGGAAAGGGATCGGCGAGAAGCTGCTCCGCGCGCTGATGGCGGAGGCGGAGGCCAATGGGTTCTGGACGCTGCAATCGCAGATCATCGCGGTGAACACGGCCAGCGTCAGGCTGCATGAAAAATGCGGATTCCGGCTGGTCGGCAGGCGCGTCCGCATCGCACAGGATCGGTTCGGCAGGTGGCAGGATACGGTGCTCATGGAGTGGCGAATGGCGTGATGAGGGCCGGGGCGCTGCCGGGACCGTCGTCTTGATGCGTCACGCGCCGCGCACCCGGACTTGCCATGTGCGGTCTCCTGTTGTATAATGCATCCATGATTTACTACGTAAAGCTTTACATGCGGATGGTCGCCAAAGAAGTCGCGCGGTACTTTACGTACCGTACGAACCTGTTTTCTGGCGCGCTGTTCGCCGTCATTAGCCTCGCCATGCGCTACGCGCTCTGGCAGGCCCTCTACCGCACCGGCAACGCGGACGGCGCGACCTTCGCGGAGACCATGACCTTCTTCATCGTCAGCGGCACCCTGTTTCAATCCTTCGGCGTCAGCGTCTCGGACATCGTCGGCCCCGACATCCGCACCGGAGACCTCGCCAACCGGCTCAATAAGCCTTATCCCTATCAATTCTATGTGTTCAGCCTGATGGAATCCTTCAACCTGACGCGCCTGCTGACCGTGGGTACCGTCAATCTGGTGGTCGGATACCTGGCCATCGGCATTGCCGCGCCCGCATCTCTGGCCGCGCTGCCCGCGTTCCTCGTCAGCGCCGTCTTGGGCAACTTTCTGTTCCTGTTGATCGACCTGTGCATCAGCTACAGCGCGTTTTTGTTCACAGACTACTGGTTCGTCAGTTGGTTCACACAGGCGCTGATGCAGCTTTTCGGCGGGGTCACATTGCCCCTCTGGTTCTATCCGGACGCACTGTACCGGGTTTCGCAGGCGCTGCCCTTTAGGTTCGTCGTGTTTGAACCCATGCAAATCTATCTCGGCCGCGGGTCCGGCTCGCCATGGCTGGTGGTGTTGGCCCAGTGCGCGTGGATCCTCGCGCTGCTCACGCTGGAGCGGCTGATCTGGCGGCGTTGCCTGCGGCGCGTCGCTGTGCAGGGGGGTTAGGCGCGATGTATTTGATGAAACTGTTTTTCCGGATCGTCAAGCTGCGGTTTCTGTCGCTGATCGAGTACCCGGGCAGCTATGTGATGGGCATACTGGCCCAGTGGCTCAGCTATGGCATCGAGGCTGTGCTGATTGTGCTGACGGTGTCGCGCTTCGGCGCCTTGGCCGGGTGGTCGCCGGACGAGGTGATTTTCCTGTATGCGGTGTGGCTGCTCACCTACGCCATCGGCGCGTCGTTTACCTTCAACATCACCCGCGATCTGGCGAACCTGACCATCAATGGCACGCTGGACGAATCGCTGACACGGCCTGTGCCGTCGATGTTTTTTCTGATCGCAACCAATTTCAACCTGGGTTATGTGTCCCATATGACACTGTCGCTGGGTGTACTGATCTACGCAGCGTCGCGCCTCAGCCCGCATTGGGGGGCGGGGCAGTGGGCGTGGTTGGTGGCGCTGGTCATCTCGGGTTCCACTGTGACGGGCTGCATGATGCTGCTGCTCAATCTGCCCGCGCTCAGGCTCAAGGCCCGGTCGCCGCTGTCGGTCTTTTTCTGGGAGGGGCGCCGCTTCGCCCAGTATCCGCTCGCCATCTATCCCAGGCCGCTGCAGGCGCTCTTCGCCAGCGCATTGCCCTTCGGGTTCATTGGATATTATCCGTTGCTGGGCCTGATGGGCAAGACGGATGTCGTGTTCGGTCAAACGCTGACCTACCTGTCGCCCGTCATCGCCGTCGGCTTGGTGGCGCTGACGGTGGTTTGTTGGAATCACGCCATTAAGCGCTACGAAAGCGCAGGCACATAGGCGATGGGCGCTGCGCCGCCACAACCGCGACCGTCAAATGGAGGATGCACATCATGCCCCAAATCGAACTCACCCGCGTCGTCAAGGACTATCAAATACGCGTACGGGACGAACAACAATCCCGCATCGCCCAGTTCGTGAGCCCGCGATACGGGATTAAGCGCGCCGTGGACGAGGTGACATTTTCCATCGAACGCGGCGAGATGGTGGGCTACATCGGCCCCAATGGCGCGGGCAAATCCACGACCATCAAGATGCTGACGGGCATCCTCATGCCCACGACGGGCGCGGTGCGCGTTTTCGGACGCGATCCTTCGGCGAACCGGCGCGAGAATGCGATGCGCATGGGCGTGGTCTTTGGCCAGCGCAGCCAGTTGCTGTGGGATCTGCCCGTGGCGGACACCATGGACCTGTTCAAGACCATGTACCGCATGAGTGACAGAGACTATGCGGGCCAGCGCGACATGCTGGTGGACATGCTGGACATGGGTTCGTTCCTGAACCAGGCCACGCGTCAGCTGAGCCTGGGTCAGCGCATGCGCGCGAACCTGGCACTGTGCTTTTTGTACAAGCCGGAGGTCGTGTATCTTGACGAGCCAACCATCGGCCTGGACGTGCTGGTGAAGGACCGCATACGCGATTTTTTGCGCCAGATCAATAGGGACCAGGGCACCACCGTGTTGCTCACCACCCACGACACCGCGGACATTGAGCGTGTCACCGACCGTCTGATGCTGATCGACCAGGGCAAATTGCTGTTCGACGGCACACAGAACGCGTTCAAACACCAGTATCAAGGCGACGCGTTCCTGCTCGAAGTGGAGTTCCAGGATGCCCGGGGTCCATTGGAGCTGCGTGCGTTTGACGCCGTTCGACTGGAGGGCGCGCAACACGCTTACCGGGTGCGCTACGACGCCATGTCGCCGGGCGAGGCCATCAGCCGCGTCGCGTCGGCGCATCGCGTACAGGATATCGGGGTTCGCGAAGTGGGTCTGGAGGACATTTTAAAGCAGATTTATGCGCGGTAGGCATCGGGCGGCTACGCCAAACCGATGTCCTTGATCAATCCCTTCAGCGTTTCGGCCGAATGCCTTAGCTGTCCCACTTCCTCTTCGCTGAACGGCACCTCCAATACCTTCTCAATGCCGGTGCCGCCCACCAGTGCCGGGACGCTCAGGCAAACGCCGTCGATGCCATATTCGCCCATGAGCAAACTCGATACGGTCAGGATGGAGTGCTCATTTCCCATCAGCGCCTCCGCGATCCGCCTCACAGCCAGTGCCACCGCGTAGTAGGTCGCGCCCTTTTTTTCGATGATCTCATAGGCCGCGTTTTTGGTCTTGTGATAGAACTCGTCTTTGCACGCCTGGATTCCGTTCTTGCACTTGCCGCACACACCGCAATACGCATCCAATTCCATCCCGGCAATGCTCGTCAGACTCCAGGCGGCGGCCTCCGTGTCGCCGTGTTCGCCAATGATGTAGGTATGGATGTTGCGGGCGTCCACGCCCGTATGCTCGCCGATGTAGTACTTCAGCCGCGCCGTATCCAGCACCGTGCCTGAGCCGATGATCCGGTTCTTCGGCAGCCCGGACAGCTTGTGTGTGATGTAGGTCAAGATGTCCACGGGGTTGGAGACCACGAGCAGGATGGCAGTCTCTTTTAGGTGCGGCAGCAGCGCGTCCAGGATGCTTTTGAAGATGGCCGTGTTGCGCTTCAGCAGATCCACCCGCGTTTCGCCGGGCTTTTGGTTTGCGCCCGCCGTGATGATCACCAAGTCCGCGCCTTCACACGCGGCATAGTCGCCCGCCGAGACCTTCACCGGCGACACGAACGCGATGCCGTGGTTCATGTCCAGCGCGTCGCCGTCCGCCTTGTCCTTGTTGATGTCCACCAGCACGATTTCGGAGGCCAGCCCGGACAGCATCAGCGTGTACGCTGTCGTCGATCCCACGAACCCCGCGCCGATGATCGCAATCTTTCCCTTATTCATGGTGTCTCCTCCCTTTGCGCATAGCATGTGTCTTTTGCCGCCGCTTGATCCATTCATGCGCGCGTGGTATACTCAATGAGTATACCACCGAATTGGAGCGTGATACAACATGGAAATATGCAATCTGACCCCCTCGATTTCCATTGCGCGCACCGGGTTCGGCGCGCTGCCGATCCAGCGGATTGACGAGGCAGAGTCCACCGCCATCCTGCGCCGCGCGTTTGATGCGGGCGTGACGTTTTACGATACCGCGCGCATGTATTCTGACAGTGAACGCAAGCTGGGCGCCGCGCTGGGCGATGTGCGTGACCGGATCGTCATCGCATCCAAAACAGCGGCAAAGGACGGTGACGGATACAGAAGGCAGCTCTCGGAGAGCCTTAGCGAACTGGGCACGGACGTCATCGACCTCTATCAGTTCCACAACCCGCCCTTCGTGCCCAAACCGGGCGGAGACGACGGACTTTATGACGCGGCGCTGGAAGCAAAAGCAGAGGGCAAGATCCGCGCCATCGGGATCAGCCAGCATTCGCTCGAGCGCGCGTTCGAAGCGGTGGAATCCGGGCTGTACGACACGCTGCAATACCCGTTCAATCACTTGGCCACCGAGCGCGAGCTGGCACTGGTGCGTCTCTGTGAGGAAAAAGGCGTGGGCTTCATCGCCATGAAGGCGCTCAGCGGCGGATTGGTGACGGACGCCCGTGTGCCGTTTGCGTATCTGCGCCAGTTCCCGGGCGTGGTCCCGATCTGGGGCATCCAACGCATGGAGGAGCTTTTGCAGATTCTGGAGCTGGATCGAAATCCGCCCGCGCTGGACGCGGAACTGGAACAGTTGATCGAAACCGACCGCCACGAGCTGGCTGGTGCGTTCTGCCGCAGCTGCGGTTACTGCCTGCCTTGCCCGGTGGGCATCCCGATTCACAATGCCAACCGCATGAAGCAGCTGCTCACCCGCTCACCCGCCGCCAACTGGCTCACGCCTGAATGGCGAGCGGGCATGGAAAAGGTCGCACAATGCACAAAGTGCGGATTGTGCGCCAAGCGGTGTCCGTACGGGCTGAAGCCGTACGAGACGCTGCCGGACCAGTTGGTTTACTACCGGAGCGTGGTCACCCCGTAGCAAACGCCTCAGGAGCCGTTCCCCACAGCGCATACGTGGCGCACTGTCACGCCAGAAAGGACACATGATGAAAATACCAAACCGCGCCCAAGCTGAATCGATGCTGCTTGAAGCCGAACAGATGAACCCCGGCCCTTGGACAGGCCATAGCCGCTCCACCGCCGTCAATGCCCGCCTGATTGCAGAGCGCTGCAGTGGCCTCGATCCCGATGCGGCCTACGTCATGGGCCTGTTGCATGACATCGGCCGACGGGAGGGGATCTCCTACATCAAGCACACCTGGGATGGTTACCATTATCTGCTGGCCCAGGATTTCGACGACGCGGCGGACATCTGTCTGACGCACTCGTTCCCCGTCCAGGACATGGCGACATTTATGGGGAAAGTGGACATCGCGGATGAGGATTATCTGTTCATCAAGCGATTCATCGAGTCCCGTGAAATGACCGATTACGACCACCTGATCCAGCTCTGTGACGCGGTGTCGTCGCCTCAGGGCGGTGTGTTGATGGACAAGCGGCTGCTGGACGTGGCGATGCGGTATGGATCGAATGAGCGGATGGCGGACAAGTGGAAGGCGACGTTTGACCTAAAGAAGCGGTTCGATGAAATGGCCGGTGTGAATATCTACAAGCTATTGCCGAACATCGTGGAGAACACGTTCGAGTGGTGAGGCGGCAAACGTGGTTCCCAGCTCGCCCGCTTCCCGACGCGTCATCCCCCGTTCCCACATGTCATCCTGAGCGCAGCGAAGGACCTCCCCCCCACAGCATGCGGTCGTTCCATCCAGCAAGGAGCGACGCCGCACGGCGGGGGAACGCCCTTCGCTGCGCTCAGGAGGACACCATGGGGGGCGGTATGTCGGTCATCGTGCTTCACTACCTCGGAAAGTATGCGTCCACAACCGGCACACTTGCCACCTCAAAGCGCCGCCCGTTCAGTTCATTCAGCGGCCCTGCATCCTTCTCAAACCGGAACATCAGCCGGTACGCATACAGTGCCTGTTGGCCCATCCCGAGCCGTACGGCCTCCCTGGGGTCTCCGTACTGCCCATCGCCCAGCAGCGGATGACCCATGTCCGCGAACTGCGCCCGGATCTGGTGGGTCCTGCCCGTCAGCAGGTCACATTCGATCAGCGACAAACCATTGCGGGATTCGATGACCCGATACCGCGTCTGCGCCCGCTGCGCACCCGGCACGGCTTTCTGCAGCACCTGCACCTTGCGCTTGCCCGGCGTCTTGAGGATCCAGTTGTCAATCAGCCCCTCGCTGGGCCTGGGGACCCCGTGCACAATCGCCAGATACCCCTTCTCAATTTCGCGGTCGCGAATCGCCCTGTTGATCACATGCATCGCTTCCCGGGTTTTGGCGATCAGCACCAGACCGCCGGTGAACCGATCGATGCGGTTGCAAGGGACGGGCGAGAACGCGCCCTCCGCCTGGGCATCATACTCGCCCTTCTGATACAAATACGCGCGGGCATGGGTCACCAGCGTGTTGATCTTTTCATCGTCGTCCGGATGCACAATGAGGCCGACCGGCTTGTCCACGATCAGGATCTGGCCATCCTCGTACACGACGGACAGCCGCCAGCGGAACCCCTCCAGCAGTGCGTCGCGCTTTGTCACCGGCTCGAAGTATTCGTCGCCGATGTACAACTCGATCGCATCGCCCGCTTCAATCCGCGCGTCGGACTTGGCCTTTTTTCCGTTGATCTTCACGCGGCCCAACCGGACATACTTCTGCATCATGCCCATGGGCAGCGCGGGAAGGCTCTTCAGCAGCCATTTGTCCAGCCGCTTGCCCGCATCGGCAGGCGGCACATCAAGCTTTCTCATTCGGCCTTTGCGCCTCCTTGCGGCGGTATAGTTTGCGCTGGTCCAACGACCAGATGTTCTGAGAGAATCCACCGGGCGCGACGGTCTTGAGGACGCTGGTCATCTCATACATCCGTGCGTCCAGCAAATCCAACACGTGCAACACCTCGGCCTCGGGAAACATGGGCCGCTTGGGGCTGCCATACTCCGGCTCATCGTGATGGCTCAGCACCATGTGTTGCAGCATCAGCAGCAGTTCGCGCCGGGTGCCCAGTTCGCGCCCCGCACGGGCCAGTTCGGCGACGCCCTGATTGATATGGCCCAGCAGCTGCCCCTCCGCCGAGTACTCGCTCGCCAAGCCCAGCGCGTCCGCGTTCAGCTCGGTGAGTTTGCTGAGGTCATGCAGGATCACGCCCGCCGCCAGCAGATCGCGGTCCAGCTGTGTGTAGATTTCGCACACGGCCTCCGCGGTGCGCAGCATGGTGGAGGTGTGGTGTAACAGACCGCTGCGCTCGGCGTGATGCAGTTTCAGCGCCGCGGGATAGATCATCAGCGGCTGCTCACTCTCCGTCAGCCGGAACAGCACGATGGCGCGCAGCTGTTCGTCCTCAATCCGCTCGGCGCGCTCGCGGATGTAGGTGTACATCTCGTCCGCAGGATGGGGCGCGCAGGGGATCAGTTGCGCCATGTCTACCTGATCCTCGGGCGTAGAATCGCGCATCTTGTCCACGCGCAATTGGGGGCGGTCCTTGTATTCCTG
>JAVBTW010000053.1:0-18922 GCA_031555975.1 Eubacteriales bacterium | reverse complement strand
TGCAGCGTACAGCTCGTTCAGCCGCTTGAAGGAGCGCCCCTGGCGATCCGCCACCCAATAGTGCTTGAAGTCGCCAAACGCGATCACCTGCTTCGCGGCCTCGATGGAGGGCATGAACGTCGAGGTGATCACCGGCCGGTTCATGATCGTGTCCGGCGTGCCCGCGGTCACCGACGGCGACCACAGGTACTGCCCCTGCGCGTCCTTGAGCTTGCGGATCGCCTTCACCGTCGAATCGTTCATGAGGAACGCCGCGTTCTTCCGGTACGGCGCCTTCAGCGCGTAGAACAGGTCGAACACCTCGTCGAAGGTGATCTTGGCGGCATCTGAGCACTCGGGCCCCGTGGCATCCGCCAGGAAGCCCCTGGGCGTGCCCGTGCCGATG
This sequence comes from Eubacteriales bacterium, assembly GCA_031555975.1. GTDB lineage: Bacteria > Bacillota > Clostridia > Christensenellales > Aristaeellaceae > JAJDGF01. The sequence goes on along the minus strand of JAVBTW010000053.1, from coordinate 18,537 downwards.
CCGAGGATGAACGATTCCTCCTCCTTGGTGCCGATGCGGCGCGCGAACTCGGTGGCGATGTAGCTGTCGATGGAGAACACCGCGTCGTTCAACAGTTCCTCCGACACGCGGATCATGGTGGCCAGCTTGTACGCGCCGATGGACACCAGCCCGAAGCTGTCGTCGCTCTCGGGCACGGCGTCGCCTTCGTCCACCCAAGCGGCTGAACCGTGCGCCGCCACGACGGGGATCTTGCGGTCGCCGCTTGAGGTCTGGATGACCGTGCACAGCGAGCGGAAGATATTCTGCTCGTTCAGGCCGTCAATCAGCTTGCGCTCGAACTCGTCCGGCGCCAGCACGCCACCCTCGCTGTCAAGGCCGATCTGTAGGGCGTTGCGCAGCTCCGAGGTGTTTCCGCCGCGCATGGACGCCCAGAACGCGCGCTTGTACTCATCGGAGGCGCGGCCCTGCTTCTCGTCCGGCTTGGAGGCACCGGGCCTGCCGGTCAGCGGCGAGGAAGTGGGGCGCGACAGCTCGCGATCCATGGCATCCACGCGCTCGATGCGGTCGATCTCCTTGCCCAGTGCCACCACATCGGCCTCCATCTTTTCGTAGGTGGCGGCGTCCTCGGCAGAGAGCAGGCCGTCCGTGCCGCGCCGTCCGTCCAGAAACGCCTTGGCGGCGTCCCAGGCTTTCGCGCGCTTCTCGCGCAGTTCCAGGTTCATTTTCATAGGCAATATCCTCCCGTATTTTAATGAAGAAGCAGCGACAGCCGCTTGTCGAGGTCGGCATGAGAAACGCCCGCCGGTGCAGCGGGTGCGGGGGTGGTATTCGGTTCAGGCGGCGGGGTGGGCGCAGGCGGCTTTCGGTTGCCCGGCATCTGCCGCTCGATCCACGCGCGCACCTTTTGGGCAGCGGCTTCGCGGTCGATGCACGCCGCGGCCTTCAACGCGGGCTTCGATGGGAACTGGATGGAGTCTGTACCCTCTGGCTGATCGTCCTCCACAGGCACATCGCCCTGCACCGCGTCGCCCGCAATGCCGTCGATGAACCCCTTCTCCAGCGCGTCCTGCGCGTCCAGCCAGGTGGTGGCGCTCATCATCTTCGCCAGCTCTTTGCGGCCAAGATCCGTCTTGCGCGCGTAGATGTTGAGGATGCTGTCCTTGGTCGCCCGTAGCAGGCCGATGGCTTCCTCCAGGTCGCGCTCCTCGCCCCAGGCCACGCAGCTGGGGTTGTGCAGCATCATCAGCGAGCCCGGCGTCATCTCCACCCGGTCGCCCGCCATGGCCAGCACCGACGCCGCCGAGGCTGCCACGCCGCTGACCACCACGTTCACCGTGCCCGCGTAGTCGCGCAGCAGGTCGTACATCCGGGTCGCAGCGGCACAACTGCCCCCGTAGCTGTGGATGCGCACGGTCACCTCGCCGCCTGCGCCGTCCAGCGCGTCCTTCAGCATCCCGGGCGTGACCTCGTCGCCCCAGAACACTTCGTCGTCCAGGTAGCCGTCGATTTCGATCGTCTTCAAGTCGTCGTGCCTCCCTCCTTCGCCTCCACGACGCCGTTCAACGGCATCATGGCTGAGTTGATGTAGTAGCGCGATCCACCCTCCGATTCCGGGATCAGGTTCATGGCCTCGAGCGCGCGGATGTCGTTGGCCGACATCCAGCCGTTCTGCCTGCCGATCGCGTAGCCTTCCATCCGCTCTTTGTAACTGCCCCTAAGCAATCCGTCCATGTTGAACCGCACGAACACATCGCTCTTTTCTCTGTCCGCGATGAGCGCGCGGTTCATCGACTGCTCGATGCGGACCAGCCACGGGCGGATCGTGTGTACGCCGAAACTGATTGATTGATTTTCAATGTTCGAAAACGTCGCCCGGTCCAGCGACGCGACCAGGTGCGGCGGCACCCTGAAGATCCGGCAGATCTCTTCCACCTGGAACTTGCGCAGCTCGACGAACTGGGCGTCGTTGTTCGGGATGGAGATGCGCTCGAACTTCATCCCCTCTTCAAGCACGCTGATCTTCCCGGCGTTCGCGGAGCCGCCGTAGGTCTCCTGCCAGCTGGCGCGCAGCTTGCTGGTGTCCTTCACGACGCCGGGATGGGTCAGTACGCCGCTGGGCGTGGCGTTGTTCGAGAAGAACTTGCTGCCGAACTCCTCTGCCGCGATGCCCAGCCCGATGGCGTTCCGCTCGAGGGCGATCGGCGAATGGCCGACGATCCCGTCAAAGCCCAACCCGGCGATGTGCAGCACGTCCTCCGCGCGCAGGGTATGTATCGTGCCGTCCTTGTCGTAGCTGTAGGTCAGCCGCCCGCGCTGATCTCGGTCCACCGTCATCCGCTCGGGCAGCAGCGGATACAGCGCAATCACCCTTCCCGCCCCATTGCGGATGATCTGGCTGTACGCGTTGCCCCACAGCAACAGGTGGCACATCATCGCCTCGCGGTACTGGTAGCTGGTCATCTCGCTGTTCGGCTCGTCGTGCAGCAGCCGGTACAGTTCATGATCCCGCGCCTTCTCGCTGCCCAGCTCCACCTCCCGCAACACATGCAGCGGCAGCGACGCCACCGTCTCCGCGATTACCCGCACACACGCATAGACCGTCGACATCTGCATCGCGGTGCGCGGGTTCACGGCCTTGCCCGAGGCGCTCCCGCCAAAGTAGAACGCCAGCGCGGGGCTGACAGCGTTGGTCACATCGGGCTTGTCACGGCTCCGAAACAGTCCTCGGAATGGGTTCGGCATGGATCATCCTCCTAAAAATCCGCGTGCATTTGAGCGGCCCCCTGTGATAGAATGGGCATGCGTTCGGCTTGAACATGAGCGCAACAGGAGCGTAGTGAATGAACCAGCACTTGAGCATCAGCTATGCGCTAACCGAGCAGGACATCGATGATATCCATCAGCTGGAGGACCGGCTTCGCGACTCGCGCGGCATACGCTACAAGCTGGATCTGCTGACCAGCGAAAACACCAGCGCGACCAACGCGCACATCCTGTGCCGTGAAGGCGGGCGGCTCACCGGCTACGTCGCTCTGAACTACTTCGGCCACGATGAGCTGGAGATGACCGCGATGATGGAAGATGCCAACCGGCACTTTCAGGACGTCCATCACCTCGCCGTGGACAAGTGTGCGGAGATCGGCGCGCGGCGGTTGCTGCTGATCAACGATCGCCGCGATCATGCGATGGCATCGCTGGCGGCCGACGCGGGCACGCGGCTCAGCTTTACTGAGTATCGGATGAGCTTCCAGGGCCATCCGCCAACACCCGATTCCGCAAGCGGCATCATACTGCGCAGCGCGACACCTGCGGACAGCGGGTACATTGCCGGTCTGGACGACGACTCCTTCCACAACGCCAACGAACCCACGAGCGATACACCGATTCCGCCGCAAGATCTGGCCAACACGCGGATCACCGAGCGGAATGGTGAGCGGATTGGTAAAATCCGCGTCGATGAGTGCGACGGCGTGTTCGGCATCTACGGCTTCGTGATCGCCCCTGAGCATCGCGGCAAGGGGTACGGGCGCATCGTGTTGAATGAGGCCCTCCGCCACATCATGCAGCGCAAGCACCGGAAAATCTACTTGGAGGTCGCTGCCGACAATACCGCCGCGCTGCACCTGTACGAAAGCAGCGGGTTCCTGACCGATGCCGCTTTCGATTACTTTGAGCAATCGCTGTTGTGCTGAGGGCCATACAGCCTATATGCTGAGCAGCCCTCTGTGATCGTACACAGATCCACCCTCGCCCTGGTGCCGGATCGCCCTGTCCAGCGCCATCACGGTGGCGACCACGCCGTCGATCTTCTCCGTGCTGCGCTCCTTGTCCGGCTTGATGTTGCCCGCCGGATCGGTGCGGATGAAGATGTTGTCCACCATCCAGCGCAGCACCGGGTGGCCGCCGTGGGCCAGCTTCCGCTCCAGCGTCAGCTTCATCAGCTCTTTCGACGCCGGGCTCATATCCTTGAACCCCTGCCCGAACGGCACCACGGTGAATCCCAGGCCGTCGAGGTTCTGGGACATCTGCACCGCGCCCCATCTATCAAACGCGATCTCCCGGATGTCGTACCTCGCGCCAAGCTCCTCGATGAATGCCTCGATGAACCCGTAATGCACGACGTTGCCCTCGGTAGTGTGCACATGCCCCTGCCGCACCCAGACGTCATAGGGCACGTGATCGCGCCGCACGCGCAGATCCACGTTCTCCTCCGGCAGCCAGAAGAACGGCAGAATCTCGTACTTCTCGTCCTCCGTCCTGGGCGGGAACACCAGCACAAAGGCCGTGATGTCCGTTGTGGACGACACGTCCAGCCCGCCATAGCAGGGCCTGCCCCTCAGCGCGTCCGGATCCACCGGGAACGCGCAGGCGTCCCACTTGTCCATGGGCATCCATCTGACCGCCGTGTTTGTCCACTGGCACAGGAAGAACTGCCGGAACTGCATCTCCTCCGCCGGGTTCTGCTTCGCGCTCTCGCACATGCCGTGCAGGAACTCCTCGTCCACCGTCACGCCCAGCGACGGGTTCACCGAGCGCCACACCTTGGGATCCGTCCAGTCGGCGTCCTCCGGCGCGCTGTACACCACCGGGTAAAACGTCGGATCCACCTTGCGCCCCTCCAGCAGATCCACCGCCTTGGAGTGTACCTCCCAGCAGATGCTGTTCCGGTCGGAGCCGGCGGTGGTGATCACGAAGTTGAGCGGCTGCTTGCGGGCCGCACCGCTGCCCCGGGTCATGACGTCGTACAGCTTGCGGTTCGGCTGGCCCAGTAGCTCGTCGAAGATACACGCATGCACGTTATAGCCGTACTTGCTGGCCACCTCCGATGACAGCGCCTGGTACACGCTGCGGGTGGGCAGGTACACGATCCGCTTCTGGGATTCCACGATCTTCACGCGCTTCATCAACGCGGGCGACTGTAGCGCCATCTCGCGGGCCACGGAGTACACGATGGACGCCTGCTGGCGGTCGTTGGCGCAGCCGTAGATCTCCGCACCCTCCTCGCCGTCCGCGCACAGCATGTATAGCGCGATGGCCGCTGCCAGTTCACTTTTACCTGACTTTTTGCAGGTTTCGACGAACACGGTGTTGAATTGCCTGTATCCGTTGGGCTTGATCACCCCGAAGATGTTGCGGACGATCTCCTCCTGCCAAGGCAGCAGATGAAACGGCTGCCCTGCCCACACGCCCTTGGTGTGCTTCAGGCTCTCAATGAACCGTACCGCGTGGTCCGCCAGAGCGGGTTCGTACCGGGAGGTCGGCAGCATGAACCGTGTCGGCGTGAATGAACTTCGTGGTTTCTTTGGCAGCATGCACGCCTCCCTCCCGAAAATGGATACGAAAAAGGAGCCGCCGTGTGGGCAACTCCCGGTAGGGGATAGGGCTCCGTGCCTAGATGGTCATTCGCCGCTTACCGCCGCCATCGCCTCCAGGAAGGCGAGCACAGCGCGGAAGATTGGATCGTGCTGCTTGGCGGGCTTGCGGTCCCAGCCGCGGTCGTAGGCCACGATGTCGTTGAAGATGTTGCCGGTGGCCTGCCGCTCGGCGTCGTTCCAGATCCAGAGCTTGCTCACCCGGCCCTCGCCGATGCCGTATTCCGAGCCCTCGTCGAAGACCAAAGCCTCGAAGCTGCACTTCCCGACCGTGCCCTTCACCCACTTGGGATCCCGCCGCATCCGCCGCGCCGTGATGGTGTAGTTCTTGGTACCGTTCATGTTCGTGCCCTCCATGCTGTATTCCCTTTGTTGTGTGCATGATACCGTACTATCGGCCATACATCCAGGGTTTTCACAGCGTACTTGGCAGCCTCAAACACCAATGTTTACGGGCGTTCTTTGTCGATGATGCCGACGCAGATGCAGAGACGAAGAACCCCTTTCGGGGCTCGTCCGGTCGTTGGGATCGGACTCAATCGGCGTTCCTGCCCAGGTATTCGTGGATGTCCTCCAGCAGGCTGTTCACCCTGGCTAGGTCGCCCACGTCGCCCCAGTTGGCGGCCTCGGACGCGGGCGCGATCTGGTCCAGCCAGGCGGTCAGGATGCCCAGGTTCAGCCGCATGTCGGCGGCGTGCTTTGCGTAGGCTTCGGCGGCGGTGGGGTTGGTGTTGTTCTTCATGGTCATGCCCTCGCCTCCTCGTCCCGCAGGAAGTATTCCAGCATCCGGTTGATCGTGTTCAGCCGCCCGCGCTCGTTGAAGGCTTCCGCCAACTGGCGGACGTCGTATTCGAGGGTGTCGTAGGTGCCCCGCGCGTCGCCGCGCTCCCTGGCCTCGCGGGCGCATTGCTCGATGTGCTCCAGCCATTGGGCTTCCTGGCGTTGCAGGTCATCCATCTTGCCGCGGTTGAGCTCGATTGTGCTCTGGATCTTCTGTTGGGTGGTCATGTGCTTGCCCTCCTTGGTGTCTTTCCCTTCGGTGTGAGCCCATGATACCGTAGAGCTGCACACAAAGCCAGTTAATCTACAGCGTTTCCGAGAGCATCAAACACCAAGGATTTCGGGCATTCTTTGTCTCGTTTTCCGGGAACGGGTAGAGCAAAAGCCGCGCGTCTGCGCAGCTGTTGCCTTTGCCGGATCGCTGCCGATCAGCGGAACCCGAGCCTCGCGGAATCGTTGACCGCCTTCCGCAGGATGTTGAAATCGAACCTGGCGGCACGGTACCCCTCGCGGATGGTGTTCAGGTAGCCCTGGCCCGGCTGGCCATAGGGGCGACCCTCGTTCATGATGTACACCATCGCCTCCACCGGCCTGCCACGATGGCGCACCGTCACCGTCTCCTTGCGGTACAGGGTCGGCCAGGCTTCATACCGATCCAGAGCGAACTCGTCCTCCGGCGTGATCCTCCAGATCAGCACCGGCACGTGGCTGCCCTGTGCGGGGATCACCGTCGCCACCGCGCCACCGGGGCGGCCCTGGAACATCAGCTTGTAGCCATCCAGCCGGGCCGGCCCCTCCACCTCGGCGTCCGGGCAGCGCACCGACATCTGCTGCACGTTCAGGTTGCTGCCGTAGGCCACATACAGCTTGGTCTGCACCGGTTGGATGGGCCTGCCCATCGCCATTCTCATCATCTCGTCGATTGAAATCCTCATCATCAAAACCTCTTTTGTTCATCATCTTTTTGGGGAGCTATTCGTGCGCTTGAGCGCGTGGCATGCTGGGTTTGGGCTGATTCCCCCAGGCGGCCCACGCTGTCCACCTGGGGCGCGTATGCGGCTCACGGGCGGCCGTGCCGGAAGGCACTGTCGCCAGGAAGCGGCTTGCATAGGTGCTCGCGGCAGTGCTTGAATTCGTCGCCGATGAACCCCAGCCTGAGCAGCCAGCAGCGCATCGCGTACTTCGGGTTGTCCGCCTGCACCTTACGCGCGTTGGCGCACTTCTGCGTGAGCGCCTGGTGGTTCAACGCCAGCGCCAGGGCGACGTAGGCGCGGATTTTACCGCAATGCAGCGTGCCCGAGTTGAAGCCGCGCAGCTCGATGGTGCCGTTGCCCGAGAAAAAGCTGTGCAGCTGGGCAAAATGGTACCGCGACTGATGGTAGTGGGTGCTCGTGCTACCCCGGTATCCTTCGTACCAAATTCGCTTGATTTCCTCGAAGGTCTTGGGCTTCTTCCGGTTCATGCGCTCCACCAGATCGGCGTCCAGCTTCTTGCAGTAGCGCATCCGATCCGCGTCAATCTCCAGCGCGCTGTACAGCAGGTCGTTCTTGCTGGCGATGATGTTGATGAAGTTACGCAGGCTGCGCGGGCTGTGAGGCTGGCCATCCAGGTGTAGATGGATCCCAGCTGAGCTATTGCCGTGGGCGTTGGCCCGCTTCAGCCGGCGAACCAGCTCCTGCAGCGTCTCCATGTCCTCGTCGTATGTGAGGATGGGGCTGACCATCTCCACGCTGTAGTCGCCCCCTGCCGGCACGATGCGCCCGTTCTCCTTCTTCTCGCAGCGAATCGAGCCGTCGCGCACGAACTGCCACACGCGCCCGTCCGGTGCCGTGACGTTGGTTCCCCGAACCGTGCCGCCCAGAAAGTCCCTCGCGACCTCCGCCGCGCGCTGCCTCGTCAACCCGGTCATCTCGATCTCAATCCCCCAACGGTACTGTGTAAACATGCCCTTCCGTCTCCTTTGCGCTCGTGTGATTTCCTTTCGGTGTGTCACATGATCGCTCTTGTGGGGCAGGAAAGCCAGGGTTGTTCTCGCTAAATCGGGACCGCTTTTACACAATCATTTGGGGCGGGAATTGTGTGTATTACAGCTGCCCATCAGGGGCGACGCGGATCGCACGGGGTGTACGCCAACTGCCGTCGCCGTCCAAACGCTGCAGCAGCAGCTTGCGCGCCTGCTTGTACTCATCGCCGATGAACCCCAGCCGCAGCAGGAAGCAGCGGAACGCGTACCTGGGGTTGTCCGTGTCCCGCTCCCTGGCCGTCACGCGGGTCAGCTCCCCGGCGAACTTCAGCAGCTTCTGTGAAAACAGCAGGTACGCGCGCACCCGCTCGGCATCCAGCGACGCCTCGAAAAACGCCAGCCGGGCCGTACCGCCTTCGACGCTGAACGCGCTGCCCTCCGGGAATCGGAACGCGCGGTAGAGCAGGTTCACCTTGCTGATCAGCACCGCGCTCAGGCGGTCCGCCTGCCCGGGCGAGAGATCGGACAGCGTCACAATCAACTGCCCCTGCGCCTCAGCGCCCGCATCCGCCAGCGCGCGCAGCACGTCATCGACCCACTCCAATCCATGCTGCTCGATCTCCGGCGAGCGCAGCACGCCATCCCTGTCCAACCGCCAGCCGAGCGCCTCGTACCCGAACCCCGGCGCGCCCTCGTACTTCGCCACCGTGCCCACCGCCAGCGCCATCGCCGCGGCCATCTGCTTCCGATCCAGTCCATCCAGCTTCATCTCAAACCACATCTGTGCCAATCCGAACGCCTCCTTCTGGCTTCTGCCACTGTCATTACTCGCTCAGATCAGCACAGATTGCAAGCGTTCTTTTCGCGTCGCGTCCTTCACAGAATGCGGGTATATTTCATATAATTCGGCGCGCAAATCTTGGTGTGCAAGCGTATTGCTTCCCGCGCCACATCGAGCTATCATGGGCTCACACAGCGCAAAGGAGACAAACACCATGGGCAAGACCCAGAAGAAGTACACGTTTCTGTACAAACTCAACGGTCAGCCGGTCACCGAGCAGGAAGCCGAGGGGCTGATCGGCGGCCGCGCCAAGCTGCAGTTCCACAAGGGTGAGGTGGTCGGGCTCTACGAGGTGTTCTTCGATGACCTCATCGCGGAGACCCTCGCGGACGGGCGCACGCTCACTGTGCAGCTCGACGAAGCCCCGGATTGGAAGCCACCGAGCTGGTGATGCACTTATGCTGCGCTGGGCGTTCGCGCCCGGCGGTGCAGCCCGCCCATGATCCTAACGGAATTCTAATCCCCATCAAACCGTTTCCCATTCGCCGTCTCATCGTGGCGCGCTATAATGCGGGCATACGGAACATGAGAGGCAGGAGGGGGACTGGATGATGGTTTTGGCTTGGATCGTGGCCGCGCTGTTGCTCAGCTTTTTCGCGAAGCTCATCTTTGGCGTCGGCAAGCTGCTGTTTTGGCTGGTCTTCGGGATTATCGGCGCGAGCCTGGGCGGATGGATCGGCGCGGTGATCGGCATCGGCGCGATCGCGCTGTTCGGCATCCCGGGACTGCTGACCGCGCTGCTGGGCGCCGCCGTGTTCCTAGGCATCGGCCGCCTTGTTCGGGGACTATTCATAGCCTGACAATCGTCATGTCGCGCAGTTTGCACGGCATTTTTCGTTCATTGCTGCCCAAGCGATGCCCGCCAGCACGAAGCTGGCGATGGGCAGCGTGATGCCATTCCCGAAAAGTTTGTACTCTGCAGCCTCGGTGTAGGGATTGCGCAGCCACTTGACGATCTGGTTCCGGGAACGCGGTTTCACGTGCGGTTTCGTCGCCAGCCGCCAGGTCTCGAACACGTCCGTCCAGAACGCGATGTCCGCCTCGGTCGGCTCCGGCGTCTCCAGATCGACGCACCAATCGGCGGGGAACCCCTGCAGCAGCGCGCACTCCTGTGGCATCAGCCGCCGGATGATATACTCCGGTTCAACCGCAACCACCTGCGGATCCTTCCAGTCGCGCGCCATGATCGTCGCGGCCACGTCGCGCTGCGCGGTGCCGAAGCTGCCTACGGTCATGGAATACGCGACCGCGTGCCGGTCGGCGGTGTCCAGCGTGAAACTCACGTCCTCGTTGATGCCCAGCCCGTGCTGGTTGAATGGCTGGCGCCCGATGATCTTGCCCTGGATCGCGTACACGGGCGGCTGTTCAATCGCAACGGCGGCCTGGTTGTCGCCCATATCGGCGCGCAGCGTGGAACACAGCTCCTCCCACGCGTGCCCGCCCTTGCGCTTCAACACGCCAGGCTCGAACCCTACACTTCGTGTGCCTGCCGCCGCAACGCCGCCATCAGCACCGGCGGCAGCGGCTTGCCCCTTGCCTCCACCCGGCGGAGTATACCCTGACACGCCCTCGGGCTCAAACAGTATCTGTCCGGCACGTTCACCATCAAGATCGACGACAAGGTAGATTCGACGGCGTCTCTGGGGGATTCCCCAACCACGCGAGGGGTCAAACGTGCGCCAGGCGAGGGAGTGACCGTCACCCAGGATCTCGCCCGCGGGCAGCCATTTGCCGCCTTCCGGCAGAGGAACAACTGCCTCGGGGTCTTTGAGCCGGAGCAGCTCGGTGAGCACGGTTTGGTAGTCGCGTCCGCCTGCGCTGCTATACAAACCGGGCACATTCTCGGCGACGAGGTATCTTGGGTAGGTATCATTTGTAGCCTCCCGCATCTCTCGAATCAATCGGATCGCCTCGAAGAACAGCCCGGTGCGCTTTCCATTCAAGCCAAGGCGCGGGCCTGCGCAACTGACGTCGGTACAGGGGAACCCAAAGGTAATGATATCCACGGGCTCCACGTCCCCGCCGTGCATCTTCGTGATGTCGCCGCAGTGTTTCATCTGCGGGATGCGCTTGGTCGTCACGCGGATCGGGAACGGTTCGATTTCCGCGCAAAATGCCGGCGTGATGCCGTGCTGCATGCCAGCCAGCTCAAATCCGCCGCTGCCCGAAAACAGCGAACCCAGCGTCAGACCGCTCATGATTCCGCCTCACAAAAAGGGACGGCCGCCTCATGCATGAAGCAACCACCCGATTCCATGACTTCTTCTGCCAAACACGCCACCCGCTCACGTATTGCCCGCGCCTCGGGCATTCGTCCTTGGCAACGTTCCTCTACCTTTATCTTGATCCACAGCGGAGCATCCGGCACATCGTTGCAGCGGCAATACTCACCAAAAAGCAATCTCGCAGCTACATTGTATGCCATTGCACCGTATACTTCGTTCTCATACAGACCCAGCTCAACGAGTCTGTTGTTGAGCTTGATTCTTGACGTCCAAACATCCGATCCTGTACGCCTGAACACACCCTTATAGACTGAAGTACAATTGACATTGGGCTTTTTTCGGTTGAATGAGTTCGTCTGCACATCCGCAATTCGTAGATTGGCTTTGCGATTATCGAGTGTGTTACCATTAATATGGTCGACATGTACCGAGTTGGATACACCAATTATCTGCCGATGCATATTGACGGAACGTGGCTCTCCTTTGCTTCGGTTCCCTTTTCGCAAAGCGTATGCCCAGGCGCCTGTTCGTGTTGCCGCCCACCCATATCTGGTTACATAAGCGTCCTCTTTGTCGATCAGGTATTCCATCCCGTTCGCAAGATAACCTTTGAGTGTTTTGCCATCTGGCAGCAACTCAATTACAGCAATGCGGCATTTCCAGCACTGTTCACTGGTACCCTCGAGCAAATACTGTTCCTTGACTTCCTGAACCTGCCCACAAGCGCAACGACAGTTGACGGTTGGTTCGCGATATACGAAATGTGCCTCTGACAACGCTGTCCAATCGCCAAACTGATCTCCGGGTTTGATCTTGCTCATGCTAACTCCCTTTGGATGATCTCAACGTATGCGCGTCTTTCCCCATTGCGCAACAACCAGATCCCTGCTTCGTTCCCACCATGGGCGGCCGCATATCGTTTTGCGATCACATCGCAGTACTTCGGATCCAGTTCCATCATGTGGCACACGCGCCCCGTCTGCTCGGAGGCGATTAGCGTGGTGCCGGAGCCGCCGAACAGATCGAGTACCACATCGCCCGTGTGCGAGCTGTTCAGGATGGCCTTAGCAACCAACTCAACGGTTTTCATCGTTGGATGATCAGGAGATGCGCTGGGGCGCGGGAAGTCCCACACATCGCTCTGTTTACGGTCCTTGAGCGGGCACATTCGCGCCGCGCCCTCCTGCCATCCGTACCAGATCGGCTCGTACTTGGTGTGGTAGTCCTTTCTGGACAGCACCAGCCGATCCTTGTTCCAGATAATCGTGCTGGACCAGTGGTATCCCAGCTCGGTCAGCGCGTTCATGAGGTTGCCCCACTCCTGCGCGGACATCACGATGTACGTCATGCACCCCGGCACCGATACGCGCTTCATCTGCGTAAACGCGGCCATCAAAAAAGCACCGAACTGGTCGGTGCTCATGTGGTCGTTCAGAATGGTGCGTGGGCGCCATGACGGATGCTTGGTGTCCGCACCATAGTCGACATTCCACGGCGGATCGGTGAATATGAATCGGGCTTGTTGACCGTCCATGAGCGCGTCCACGTCCACGCTGGAGGTGGAGTCTCCGCACATCAGCCGGTGGTCACCCAGCAGCCAGATGTCGCCGCGCCGGGAGACGGGCGTCTCGATTTCGGCGACCGCCTTGTTCACATCGAAGTTGTCGTCCTTGACGCGGGCGTCCACTTTTTCGCGGAACAGAGCGTCAAGTTCGGCCATATCAAAGCCGGTCAGCGACACGTCGAACGCGCTGTCGCTCAGGTCGGTCAGCAGCTCGGCCAACTTCGCGTCGTCCCACGCGCCGCTGATCTTGTTGAGCGCGACGTTCAGCGCCTTCTCGCGCTGCAGGTCGAGATCCACCACCACGCAGTCCAGCGCCGTCTCGCCCAGATCGGAGAGGACGTAATACCGCTGATGTCCGCCCACGATATGGCCGGTTGCCTGGTTGAAAATCACCGGCTCCACATAACCGAACTCCTCAATGGACCGCTTCAACTTCTCGTACTCCACATCGCCTGGCTTCAAATGGCGGCGCGGATTGTACGGCGCGGGATTGAGCTTCGACATCTCGATTTTCTGTATGTTCATGAGTGACCCTTTCTCTGGAGGATGTGGTCGAGGCCCCTGTTCGCGCCGGCAATGTCGCCCGCGAGCGCCTGGCCGCGCAGCGTGAGCAGCTGCTGACGAGACAACATGTCGCGGTGCCGCTTCAGCCGCCTGAGAAATTGCGTCATTCACACACTCCTCCTTGAACTCAAACCCGCAAATGCTGTATACTGTACACGTCAACCCGGAATGAAAAACACAGCCTGGTAGGTAGTCCAGGCGTGGCGCAAGCCATCAGTAACCCTCCCCTCCTGGGGTCGTCCGCATTCCGAAAACAGGGCTGGCGAACAGGAGGCGTGTAGCGTGAGCGTTACACTGACGGTTTTCTTCGAGTCCCCTTTCCATGTGGGCGTGCTGGAGCGCGCCGAAGACGGCAAGATCAGCGCCGCGCGCATGGTGTTCGGCGCGGAGCCCAGCGACCAGCAGGTGTACGATTGGGTACTGGCGGAGTTCTTCAACCAGCGGTTCTCGCCGGGCATCTCCGTCGCCGCCATGAAGCCGCTCGCGGCCAACCCCAAGCGCAGGCAGCGCCAAGCCACCAAGGCTGTCGATGCCGGTGTGGGCACCAAGGCGCAACAGGGGATCCAGCTGGGCCGCGAGGCCATGAAGCTCGAGCACCGGCACCTGAGTCGTGAACAGCGCGAGCAGGATGAACAGCGCAAGTTCGCGCTGCGCCAGGACAAGAAGAAGGCCAAGCACCGTGGGCATTGATGCCCTCCGGCATGCGCCCAGCTCAGGCTGGGCGTTTTGTCATTTGCCCTTTTTGGAGTTCAGCAGCGTCTCCATGATGTCGTCCTGGGGATTGCCCAGCAGCCCGTAGGTGCTGATCGCCTCCTCGCACTGGATGTACCGCGCGAACGCCTGAGAGTACGCCTCCAGCAGGCGCGGGTTTACGAACTTCTCACAGCGGCGCTCTTTCAGCCACTGCCATGTCTGCGCAAACACCGCGTCCGCGCCCAGCGCGCTGCCGTCCCGCTGACGCGCGCTCAGGTACTCGCTCGGCGCGGGCATATCCTCGCCGTCGAAGTCGGCCATGCCCTGCAGCTCATCCGCGTCCAGCGCGACGTCGTAGTCCAGGTCCGGCGCTTCCAGCACCTTCGCCGCCTTGCCCGCCAGCAGTTTGTCCGCCAGCGGCTTCGGCTTGTCGCCCGCGCGCACGCGCCGGCCACCGCGGTGCGTTCCGTCCTTCGCCAAGTTCATCGCCTCCCCGGGGTCAATCCACCGTCTGAACCCGAAATCATTCACGCGGCGGGAGCGCCCGCTCTCCAGGCGGATGCCTGTAGAGATTGAATGCCCCCTGCCCGCCCCGTTTTCGCCCGCGCCCGGCCGCGGACGAGGCGCAATGGGCATACCCAGCACGGCTGCGTCAGCCCCAGCGCCCACCCTCGCGCGCGGTGATCCCCGAGTGGCATGGCGCGCACACGCTCATCAGGTTGGACGGGGCGTTCGTGCCGCCCTTGGACAGCGGCTTGACGTGGTGTACCTGATCTGCGGGCGTCATTCTGCCTTGCCGCATGCACATCTCGCACAACGGTTGCCTGGCCAGCTGGCGCTTGCGCACCTTCCGCCACGCCCGCCCGTACCGCTTGTGGCTATCCGGGTCGCGCTGATGGTAGAACGCGTCGGCCTCGCGGCGGTGCTCATCGCAGTACTGGCCGTCGGTCAGCAGCGGGCAGCCCGGATGGCTGCACGGGCGCTTCGGTTTCGTGGGCATTGGCACCTCCATGCACTCGCTCGCTGCACACCGCACAAGTCAGCGACCAAGTCACCGCACAAGTCGGCATAGGAAAAGGCCCCCGCGTCTCCGCGAAGGCCTCCCGGTCACTCTTTGCTGATACCATTATCTCACAGATCGCACTCGCATACAATCACATTGACTCGCATTTACTCTCATCTTTTTGGATATTCACCGCATCCAGAGCGAGACCGTGCATGCGGTAGGTGTGTTGGATGCTGTAACCCAGGGCAACGGCTATCTGCTCCCAGGGCTGAAAACACAGGTATCGAAGCTCCAGGAGCAACCGGCATTCCCGATTTTCGACTTCACCGATCACGTGGGCGATCTCCCGTTTGAGATCCACCAGTTCATCAATCGCTTCGTTGATCTCCGCTTCCGCGTCGACAATCCTGGCAACCAACTCGGCTGTCCGCTGAAGCTCCGGCGAGTCTGCACGCCGGGCATCGGCGATCACGCTCGTGGTTTTCGTCGCCAGCTCGCGGTACGATTGCACCTGCATCAGCTTGCTGTTGATGAACTGATCCAGGTGAAACGCCTGGCTCAGGTACTCCTTCGCGGTCATGATGCTAGTATTCATGGGCCACCTCCCTCCGTATGTCCGCCCGCACCGCGTCGATCAGTGCCGACTGGGTTGTTTCCTTCCTGGCCAGCGCGGCCATCACCGTCTCGTCCATCGTGCCGCGCGCAACGATGTGGTGGATCACCACCTGGCTGTCCGTCTGGCCCTGACGCCACAACCGGGCATTGGTCTGTTGATAGAGCTCAAGGCTCCAGGGCAAGCCGAACCAGATCAGCGTGGAGCCACCATGCTGCAGGTTCAGCCCGTGCCCGGCGGAGGCAGGGTGCATCACCGCGACGGGGATCTGCCCAGCGTTCCAGTCAGCGATGTCCTGGGCGGTATCGATCTTGCGCGCGCCGAAGCGGTCCACGATCCGATGCAGGTCGTGCCTGTAGCTGTAGGCAACCATCACTGACTTGCCGTTCGCCGCCTCGATCAGATCCTCCAGCGCGTCCAGCTTTCGGTCGTGGATGTGGCGCACGAATCCGTTCTCGTCGTACACCGCGCCATTCGCCATCTGCAGCAGCTTGTTGGTCAGGCCCACCGCGCTCTTGGCGTCCACATCACCGTCCGCGAAGGGCAGGATCAGGTCATGCTTCAGCTGGCAGTACTGCTTCGCCTCCGCATCGGACAACGCCACCGTCACCGTGTTCATCACGCACTCCGGCATGGCGATGAAGTCCATGCTGCGCATGCTGACGCAGATGTCGCTGATCCGCGCATAGATCGCATCCTCCGCGCCTGGCCGGGGCTTGTAGCTGAACACCACCTGGGCATTGCGGCGGTCGGGCAGGAAAAACTCGTCCCGGAACCGCCCGATGAACCGGCCCAGTCGCTTGCCCATGTCCAGGATCCCGATCTCCGCCCAGAGGTCCATCAGCCCGTTGGGTGACGGCGTGCCGGTCAGACCGACGATCCTGCGCACACTCGGGCGAACGCTCCGGAGCGCCTTGAACCGCTGGGCCGACGCGGACTTGAACGAGGACAGCTCGTCGATCACCACCATGTCGAAGTCGAACGGCAGTCCGCTCTGCTTCACCAGCCACGCCACGTTCTCGCGGTTGATCAGGTACAGGTCTGCGGGCGCCATCAACGCGGCGCGGCGCTCCTTCTCGCTGCCCACCGCCACTGACCATCGGATCAGGTTGAGGTGATCCCACTTGCGCAGCTCATCCGGCCAGGTGTCTCTGGCGACGCGCAGGGGTGCGACCACCAGCACCTTCGCGATCTCGAACCGGTCGAACAGCAGCTCGTGGATCGCCGTCAGCGTGATCACGCTCTTGCCCAGGCCCATATCCAGAAACACTGCCGCCACCGGGTGCTGGAGGATGAACTCCGTTGCGAACCGCTGATACTCATGAGGCACGTATCGCATCCAGCACTCCTCCGATCTGCTCCACGCCATCCAGTCTGTACACCAAAAACCCAAGCGCCTCCAGCTGCCGCTTTCGCTTTCCCTGCAGGACGCGCAGCTGCTTCCCGGGCGCCTTCAGCTCCACGAAAGCGAGCCTGCCGCCCGGCAGCAGCACGATCCGATCAGGCACCCCAGCGAACCCTGGAGACACGAATTTCAGTGCCAGACCGCCCATGCGCTCTACTGCGCTCACCAGCGCCCGCTCAATTCGTGCCTCCTTCACGGACGCACCACCTTTCGGTACGCAGTCCATGCCCGTTTGAAGGCAGTGATGCATCCATCACATGCATGCTGCGAGTACAGGTAGTTCAGGATGTCCGCCTTGGTCCCGTCCTTCGGGAAATCGCGGTCCCATTCCATGTCGCCCGCCAAGTCCCGAATCATGCTGTCCTTGCCCTTGTACTTGCCGACCACCCAATCATAAAACGTCATCACGAACACCTCCCATCTCGTGTTCCCTGTTCTCACGCGCGCGCGTACTTGTGCGAATGTGCGGATATGCACCTGATTCTCTGTCTATATCTATATCATTCCATTTATATAGATAGTGAAGGAACATAGGAACCAACAAGCTGCCGAGCCATGTAGCCCAAGGGCTGACGACGGTTCCCATGGGGTGTGCCGAATCGCTGATTCTGGTGCGATGGAACGCGGGTGTTCCATTCCAATCTGGCGGGCGGTCACCTTGGATCATGGTTTGTCACACCCCTTCGGAACATACATCCACTGCGCCCCATACAGCGGGATCCGCTCCTTCTTAACCAGTCCCGACCACCCGCCGATCCGCGCCATGATGGCGGAAATCTCAGCCGAATCGGCCCGCCTGAGGTTCGTACGCTCCTTGCCGAAGCACTCGCACCAGATCTCCATGTTGCTGACGGACTGGCGCCTGACCGTGCCGACCTTCGCGGCACCGCAGAACTCGTCGCCGCCGAGAAAGCTCCTGCGCGCGTGGATGTCCATCTTCGCCCAGTCCTCGGGCAGCAGCACGTCCAGGTAGTCGCGTACAAGGCCCTCGCGCTCGTCCGACTCCATCGCCTCGCGCTGCTCGTCCTTCGCCAGCACCTCCATGGACGAATCGAGGTACAGCGGTTCACCGGCCTTCACGTACACCAGTGCCTCCGCCCAGATCTGCTGCACCTCGTCGTGGGTGAGCTGCCAGGAGCGGATCCTTCCGCTGCCCGGCGTCTTCACCGGCCAGAACCGGCGGTTGCCGGTCACATCGCGCAGATAGCCCTTCTCCGCGTTGGTGGTGCCGAAGAACACGCACTGCCGCAGGTGCGGCGTGGCGCGCTTGCCAAAGCTGGCGCGATAAATGTCGTTCTGGCGGGACAGGAAGCTGCGCAGCGTCTCCACCTCGGCCTTCCGCAGCCCCGCCAGCTCGCCGATCTCCAGGATCCAGTAGCCCTGCAACTTCTCCGCAGCCGTCTTGTCCTTGGTGTCCGACAGGCTCAGGCTGTCCGAGAACCACTCGCCGCCCAGCTTCGCGATCAGCGTGCTCTTGCCCACGCCCTGCGGGCCGTTCAGCACGAGCATGGAGTCGAACTTACAGCCGG
>JAVBTW010000141.1:0-3297 GCA_031555975.1 Eubacteriales bacterium | reverse complement strand
GACGCCGCTGTGCATGGTGAGCCGGACGGTGAAAGACCTGGTGCGAACGCTCATCTCCGTGCTGGATCCGCTGCCGGGCATCGCGCTGCTGCCGATTTCGATCCTGTGGTTTGGCATCGGCACGGATGCGATCGTGTTTGTGATGGTGCATTCCGTGTTGTGGCCGATGCTGCTGAACATCATCACGGGATTCGATTCGGTGCCCGCGATCTACACGGACATCGGGCGCTCGTTTGGGCTGTCCCGATTGAAGCAGGTTTGGTTCATTTTCGCGCCCGCAGCGTTCCCCAGCATATTGACGGGCGTCAAGACCGGCTGGGCCAGAGCCTGGCGCGCGCTGATCAGCGCGGAGATGGTTTTCGGCGCGAGCGGCGCGCTGGGCGGCCTCGGGTGGGACATCTATGTCAAGCGCAGCTATCTGGACATGCCCGGCAGGTTCGCGTCGCTGATTGTGATCATGGTGATCGGCATTCTGGTCGAAGAGATCCTGTTCAATCGGATTGAAAACGTCACGCTGAGAAGGTGGGGGATGATCCGATGAGCGCGTTTTTGGAACTGCGCGACCTGGGCCAGCGGTTCGCTGCCGACGGCCACGAGCTGATCCCGTTTGAACATGTGAACCTAGCGTTGGCGCGGGGTGAGTTCCTGTGCATTCTGGGCGCAAGCGGCTGCGGCAAGACCACGCTGCTGCGCAACATCGGCGGTTTTGAAAGGCCGACGAGCGGTCAGGTCATCGTGGACGGACAAGCGGTGACCAAGCCGGGTCTGCACTGCGCGACGGTGTTCCAGACGTTTGACCAGCTGCTGCCTTGGAAGACCGTACTGGGCAATGTGATGTTTCCGCTTCTGGCCGGGAAAAAGTGCAAGACGAAACCCGAGGCCAGGGACCGGGCGAAGGCAAACCTGTCCATGGTGGGCCTGACCCCGTTCGAGAACTACTATCCGCACCAACTGTCCGGCGGCATGAAACAGCGGGTGGCCATCGCCCGCGCGCTGTCGATGGAGCCCCCGATGATGCTGATGGACGAACCGTTCGCGTCGCTGGACGCGGACACGCGCACGGCGCTGCAAAAAGAGTTGATCCGCATCTGGCATCAGACGGGCATCACAATCCTGTTCGTGACCCACTCGATCATCGAATCCATCGCACTGTCGACGAAGCTGCTGGTGATGGGCAATGGCGGCGTGCAGATGTTCATTGACAATCCTGTGCAGGGTCGGCGCGGTGTACTTCGGACGCCGCAGAGTCCGGGTTATTCCGAGTGCTGGTCTATGCTGAACGAGGCGGTGCGCAAGCAGGGATGAAGAAGCTGTACATAAAGCGGGTTTGCGCCGTGCTGGGCCTGATCCTGCTGGTCTGCTGTGTGGAACGGGTGGCCCAGTATTTTGTGTTACCTTTGAGCAACTTGGGCGTAAAGGCGCAGCGCGACCGTGCGGCGCTGGACGGCGAGATCACGGGCCTGATGCTGGGCGCGTCGCTGGCCAGCGACGGATTGGTGCCGGAACTGTTGGACGAGGCGCTGGGCGGCACTTCGTTCAATATGGGCACCAACGCGCAGACCATGCGAATGAGCTACTTTGCGCTGGAGGATGCGCTCAACGAAAACCCGAATCTGAAACACTGTCTGATCGAGGTCTCGATCCGGCGCATGTGGCGCGACATCGACGATGAAGATGGGCTGAGCAAGCTCGCTTTTCTGGATTACCTGCGCGACGGCGCCACGCGGATGCGCTACTTTGGGGAGACCTTTGAGCTGGACGACGTGCCCAGGATGGTCTCGCTGACGATGCGCTGCCAGCTTAAATTCGCGGTAGACGACCCGATGCAGCGACTTAGCCCGAACTATTTCAGGCAATACCTGCGCCAGGGCTATGCGGTCGCGGACGATGCGGCAGATGTGATGGGCGATCGGGGCAACAGGTCCTATACAGAGCGCGTCCGCCAGGGCGGCATGGGCGCGGAGCCGCAGGAGCCTGCGGACGCGAGGATCGTTTACACCTCGGTGGACGGCGCGGAAAACCTGGAGCAACTGCAGCGCACCGTGACGCTGTGCAGGGAGCGCGGCGTACAGCCGGTGTTGATCACGATCCCGGCCTCCGACAGCTGGTTGATGGCCTACGAGGACAGTTACCAGGACGCGCACGATTACTTTGCGCGCGAGGCAGAAGCGATGGGCGTGCCCTACTTTGATTTCAACTTTTCCAAGACCGTGCGATCGCAGCTGGGCGACACGGATTTTCTGGACGAAACCCACATGAACAAGTACGGTGCGACGGTGTTCAGCGCGCATCTGGCGGACGTGCTCACAGGGCGGGCCGGAGCGGACGCGTTCTATCGATCCTTCGCGGAGACCGCTGAAGCGATTGACGGCGTGGTGGGCCTGAAAGCCACGCGGTCCGGCAGGCGCGTGTCAGTGGTGAGCCGTCAGGGCGCGGGTGTCGTGCCGGAGTATCGGTTTTTGATCAAGGGCGAGGCCGAACCCAAGGAGTCGTATCGGATCATTCAGGACTATTCGCCGGATCCGGCGTGTGTGCTGGTGGATCTGAAACCGGGCAAATATACCCTTCGCGCAGAGGCCAGGGCGCTGGGGAGCGATGCGCGGTTCGAAGCGTTCAGCCGGCTGAATGTCACCGTTCGGTAGGCCGAGCGGTTTGCCCAGCCCAATTTAAAAGGAGAGACCAAATCATGCCCAAATCCATCGTCGAGTCCCTGCTGGTTCACGCCGCTGCGAACCCGGAACGCACTGCGCTGATCTGCAAGGGCGAGCGCGTCACCTATGCGCAGCTTGCGCGCTGGGTCACCGGTTTTGCCCATTCGCTGATTGACATGGGTCTGACTCGCGGAGGGCGCGTGGTGATGCAGACCGAGCAATCCATCGCCTTTGCGGTCTGTCACATGGCCACGCACCTGGCGGGCGGTGTGTTTGTGCCCGCCGAGCGCTCGGCTTCAGCCGAGGCGGTTCGCGATTTGGCCGGGACCGTGGATGCCCATCTGATGATCACGGGCAAGGACGTGGATTGGAAGCTCCACGTTGAACCTGATCGAATCCTGCCGATGGCACTGGATCGCGCTGACGCCACAGATGATCTCAGCCTGCCGTCCGGGGACGAGCCTGCCGAAATGCTGTTCACGACCGGGACCACAGGCAAGTCTAAGGGCGTACTGTGTTCACACAAAAGCGTGGTGGGCGTGGCGGAAAACCTGGTCTACGGCATGGAGTACGCGAAGGATACGCTCATCGTCGTGCCCGGCCCGCTCAACCACGCGAATGCCATCCGCAAGCTCTCCGCGGCCTA
>JAVBTW010000267.1:0-10258 GCA_031555975.1 Eubacteriales bacterium | reverse complement strand
TTTCTGATTTGATATGGTGAAAACTACATAAGCGAGCCAGGGGGGACGTGTTGATATGGACTACATTGGGTTGGGAAGGCGCGTCAAGACAGCGCGGCGCGAGCACAACATCACACAGGAGGAATTGGCAAGCCGGATCGGCATCTCACTGTCGTTTCTGGGTCACATTGAGCGCGGCAGCCGCAAAGCGAGCATGGAGACGCTGGTGAAGCTGGCCAACGCATTGGAGGTGTCGCTGGATCATTTGATGCGCGATTCTCTGATCATCAAACAGGAGGAGGAGGCGCCCACGCCGCCGATCGAGCTATTGCAATCGCTACGCTCGCCTCAACCTGCGCCCGACCAGCGCACACATCGCAATGCCAAGCCGCGCACGGTCAACAGCCAGAGCGCGGAAATGGACGATGTGCTCAACACCCTCAACTCCTATCTCGGCATGGCCGCAGAAGGGACCGAAATTCCAGACGACTTTGCTGACTGGGACGAATAATCTAGCCCGCCTCCAGCAATGTGACACAGGGAGTCCGTAGCGCGTGTCGCTCCGGACTCCCTTTTCGTGTGCGCGCCATTTATTTGGCCTAACCCACTCGGCATGCGACGAACAGTTCGCCGCGCTCCCGCTTTGGATTCAGCGCCCACAGTTCTTTAAAGCCCGCCGCCCTGACCCTTTCCAACGCAACGTCATAGCCGCAGTCGAGCATCGGCGCGTCATGGCAATCGCTGGACAGGATCGCGCGCCCACCCAGCTCACGCCATCGGCGCAGCCAGCGCAGCTCAGGATAGGGGTCGCTCATATACCCCCGCGCGATCGCACCCGTATTGACCTCCAGCAGCGCGCCGCTGTCCGCCATCGCCTCCAGCGCATCCATCGCCGCGCAGGCATAGCCCGGATCCGCCGCATCAAACAGCGCGCCGGTCACATTGTGTTTGCGCAGCAAGTCAAAATGGCCGATGATCTCCGGCCGAAAGGCGGCCACATAATCGCTGAGCTGCGTGAAATAGGCGCGCGCGAAAGCAATCCCGTCGCCGCCAAAGCCCTCGCGCACCAACGCGGTCAGCTCCCCCTTCGGCCCGTCCACGGCCACCATCCTGCCGTTCAGCTGCAGATAATGCACCGATCCGATCACATACTCGTACTTGCTGCGGTCTGCAGTCGAAAAGCGGTCGCGCTCACATCCCAGGTAGAGGGCAATGCGGTCTCCATAGATGCTGCGCAGTCGGCCAACCTCTGCGATATAGCGCCGCTCCGCCTCCGCGTCCAGCGCATAGTCCGGATCAAAGGCCTGAATCGCGTGCTCGGAAAAGCCCAGCGACGCAAAGCCCATATCAATGGCCGTCTGCACCATTTGCTCTGCCGTAGACCTGCCATCGACATAGCTGGTGTGGGCATGCGGCGTGGATTTGATCATGTGAACCGACCTCCTGTAATGCAAACCTATGCTGGTCATGGTAACTATCGTCCGGCGTCCAGGCATGCGAAGGACCTCCCTCGCCACATCGCACATGTCCCAATGCGGACGTCGCTTGCCTGCGGGGAGGTCCTTCGCGTACGCTCAGGATGACAATGGCGGGACAGATGGCCTCGGTCAACAGCCATCAACCGTTATGGACGATCAGAAGCACCGGACCCGGTATACCTCGGCCATGGCCGAAATCTCCTGCACCAGGTTCCCGTTGAAAGCGTCGTCCAGGTCCAGCACCGTGTAGGCGTACTGGCCCTTCGACTTGTTCACCATGCTGTCGATGTTGATGCCAAGCCCCGCGACCAGCGCGGTGAATTTGCCGACCATGTCGGCCACGTTCTCGTGCAGAATGCAGATGCGGTGCTTGCTCAGGTCCGGCAATTCGCAATCGGGATAATTGACGGAATTCTTGATCACGCCTTCGGTCAGATACGCGTTCAGCTGACGGCTGGCCATCACCACGCAGTTGTCCTCACTCTCGGGTGTGCTCGCGCCCAGATGCGGGATGCAGATGACCCCCTTCTGCCCGATGAGCGCGTCGGTCGGGAAATCGGTCACATAGGCGCGCAACTGGCCACTCGCGAGCGCCTCCAGCACGGCGTCAGAATCCACCAACTCGCCGCGGGCCAGATTGATCAGCGTCGCGCCACGCTTCATCTTCGACAACGCGTCCTTATTGATCATGCCCCGCGTCTTGTCCATCAGCGGCAAGTGCAACGTGACATAGTCACTCTTTGCCAGCAACTCGTCCAGCGTCTTGACCTTGCCGATGGCGCGACTGAGCATCCAGGCGTGGTCCACGGAGATATAGGGATCGTAGCCTGTCACCTCCATATCCAAGCCCTTGCTCGCGTTGGCGACGAGGACACCGATCTCGCCCAGGCCGATGACGCCCAGTTTTTTGCCCATCAGCTCCGGGCCGACGAACTGACTCTTCCCCTTTTCCACCTGCTTGGGCACGTCCGCGCCATTTCCGGACAGGGTTTTGCACCAGCAGATGCCGCCCACCACGTCGCGGGAAGCGATCAGCATCGCGGCGATGGCCAGCTCCTTTACCGCGTTGGCGTTGGCCCCGGGTGTATTGAACACCACGATGCCCTGCTTGGCACATTCGTCCACGGGGATGTTGTTCACGCCCGCGCCGGCGCGCGCGATGGCGAGCAGCGAATCGGGCATCTCCATTTTGTGCATGTCGGCGCTGCGCACCAGAATCGCGGTCGGGTTCTCCACGTCGGACGCGACCGTGTACTCGGTCTTGGGCAAAAACTGCTTGTAGACCGACGAGATCGAATTGAGCGTCTTGATATTCTGCATGTTGCCAGTCCCCTCTTTACGCATTCTTCCGTTCAAACGCCTTCATGCAATCCACCAGCGCCACGATGCCCTCGGCAGGCATCGCGTTGTAGATGCTGGCGCGCATGCCACCGGTGGCCCTGTGTCCCTTCAGGTTCACCAAGCCCTGGCCGGCAGCGTACTTGACGAACGCTGCATCCTTTTCCTCATCTCCGGTGCGGAATGTGACGTTCATGCGGCTGCGCCAGGGCTTCTCCGCCACGCCTTGGAACAGCTCGCTCTCGTCCAGGTAATCGTAGAGCAACTGCGCCTTCTCGATGTTGATCTTCTCCATTGCAGCAACGCCGCCCTTGGCCTTTAGCCAGTCCAGGCACAGCCCCGACATGTAGATGGCGTAGGTTGAAGGGGTGTTGAGCATAGAATCATTGTCCACTTGTTGCTGATAGTCCATGATCTTGGGCGTGAGCGGCATGGCCTTTCCGCACAGATCCTTGCGCACAATCACCAGCGTCAGCCCCGCCGGACCGATGTTCTTCTGCGCGCCCGCAAAAATTACCCCGAACTTTGACACATCATAGACCTCGCTCAGGATGTTAGAGGACATGTCGGCCACTAGCGGTACGCTCACCTTCGGCAGCTCGGCATAGCGTGTGCCGTAGATGGTGTTGTTGGTGCAGATATAGAAGTAGTCTGCGGCTGCGTCCAGCTTCGCCGGGTCGATTTCCGGCACTCGGGTGTACTTGGCCTCCCGCGAACTGGCAACCACATTCACCTTGCCGTATTTCTGCGCCTCTACCAGCGCGCCATGGGCAAAGTTGCCGCTGTCCACATAGTCCGCGCGGCCGCTGCCGGTCATCAGATTCATGGGCACCGCGGCAAATTGCTGCGTCGCGCCGCCTTGCAGCATCAGAATCGCGTACTCGTCCGGCACGTTCATCAATTCCTTGACCTGCGCCACCACGCGGTCGTAGATCTCCAGGTACATCTTGGACCGGTGGCTCATCTCCATCACGGACATGCCCGTGCCGTTATAGTTGAGCATCTCCCGCGCCGCAGTTTCGAGCGCTGCCTCCGCCATCACCGCCGGACCCGCGGAAAAATTGTATACCCTTTCCATTCGCGCCGCCTCCTTGAGCTTTTATACCTTCACCACTTTAGTACAGTAAATCAATTGACAATAATTATACAAAAGAACGCCGCGCTTGGCAAGCGCGCGCGTCGAATGTTCGTGTTAGAATTGGAGTTTTAACGGGCGCGGCAGCTTTGCCGATGCGATGAGGGCCCATTCTGCCGCGCAACACCAGTGTGCTATCCCTGTGAGCTAAGCTTTTCATACATCAGCTCTTCTTCCGAACCCAGCGACGCCAGCTCGACATCCAGCAGCTTGATCTTTTGTGTGCCGCAACTCTGGCCCATGAAATCCAGCAGCATCAGCGTGGCATACAGATCATCCAACTGCTCGACATATCCCGTGTGCGCCTCTTCCGCGGTCCAGCAGGTAACGACGCGGTCGCGCTGCAGGGCGTGTTGCATCAGCAGCGCTATGCCGTCGCCGTCCGCCCAATCGAGGCTGGCGTCTGGCAGCACACAGGCCTGCTCGCCATTGATGCTCAACATGCGCTCCAGGCGCTCTGCATATTGGGCGTCTAACATGACCTCGATCACGCAGAAAAGACGGATCGCGAACCAGCCGTCATAGCGGCCGAACGGGCCGATCGACTCAATGACACAAGTCTTGGCGCCCACAGCGCGCACGTGGCCCGCGATAAAGTCGTCCGGATTCTGAGGATCCGTAAACACGGACGGTATGAGCTGCTGTTTCATCATTTCGCGCAGCTGATAGGCGATGTACCCTTGCTTATTGGTCATGACAGGCGCTCCCCATCCTTTTCCATGATGTAGTAGAAGCCGCGCCCCAGCACGTCCTGTGTTCGGATCACGGTGTCACCGCCGAGCACTGGCAGTTGCAGGTGGGTCTTGAGTTTGGGTTCAGCCTTCGACCGCTGCGCGGTGGCCATGGCCACATACGCTCCGTCGCGCATATAGCCCACCGACCATGCGTCCAGCGCGTCCAATCCGGGCAGGGAGCGCGCGATCAACCCGGTCTCAAGGTCATATGCATCCAAATCCAGCTCGTAGAACCCCACGCCCGTCTCCATGCGCACATCGACGCGCGGTACGCCGACAGCTGGCTGCTGATTGTAGGTCACATTGGCGCCCAGCATGCGCCGCCTGATGACGTGCAGCGCCATGGCGCCCTGGTCCACACCCAGGAACCGCCGTCCGTTCCTGCATGCGGCCTCTAAGGTGGTGCCGGATCCGGCGAAAAGGTCGCACACCAGGTCTCCGGGACGCGACGCGCACAGCACGATCCGCTCCAAGAGCGGCAGCGGCTTTTGGGTGTCATAGCCCGTGCGCTGCGGGTCTTTCTGCTGCAGGTGGCTCACATCGTCCCAAACGTCACCTGGATAGGCCGGCTCGTCGTCGTAGTAGGTGTACACCTTGCCGCCGGACTTGATGGAGCGGTAGACGCGCCCATCAGTATCCACATGACGCTTCATGTGGTTGCGGCGGTTGCCTTCGCGCGGGATTGCGATGGGGTTCAGGTCAAAGAAATATTTCTTGGTCTTTCTGTAGAACAGGATGATGTCATGCTTTCTGGAAAAGTGCTTTCTGGCACGGCCGCCGGTCTGGTAGGCCCAGATGATCTCGTTTAAGAAGCTGTCCTGCCCAAACACTTCGTCCATCAGCAGCCGAAGCCGGGCGTGCATGCGGTGGTCGATGTGCAGAAAGATGGAGCCCGTGTCACACAGCAGTTTGCGCGCGCCGATGAGCACCTCGCGCATCATGTCCAAGTACTCTGCCTCGTCCGACGGATCGGCATAGGCGGGCAGGGACAGCGAGCCGTTGCCGGACTGGTGGTCCCGCTCACCGGCGCGGACCTTCATGTCAAACTGCTGGCCCGTCGCGAATGGCGGATCCAAGTAGATCAACTGCACCTGGCCTTGGTACTTTGAAAGCAGCTCCGGCAACCGCTGCCGGACGTCGCCCTGATAGACCTCGCCAGAAGGCCCGACGCCATGCTGCACTTCGCGAGAGACCTCCACCCTAACCAGCCGCATCTGATCACCCTCACGCGCATACTTGTTTCACCAGTATACCAAAAAACAGGCGCAATGTCCAGCCAACAACCGCAATTGCCGACCTGCGCGCATCCCTGCCGAATTAACACATATCCCCCTTGCAAACCGAACAAAAAGGCTTATAATGTCCGTATACCGCGATGAACGGAAATGCGGTTCAAGCCTGATCAAGAGAGCCGGCGGTTGCTGAAAGCCGGTGAGGGCGCGATCCGTTTCCACCTGCGAGCGGCCCGGCGAAGAGCCTGGCGGGCAGCGCCCGATACAGCGCAAACCGAGAGGGCTTCACCTGCTGAGGCCAACCAGGGTGGTACCGCGGAAAGCATTTCCGTCCCTGCAACAACACTGTTGCGGGGACGTTGTCTTTGCCCCGCAGAAGAAAAGGAGTGGATTCCTCATGTTGGATATCAACCTGATCCGGACCGAGCCTGAAAAGGTGGTCGCAAGCCTGAAGAAGCGCGAGTACGACCTGGACCTCAACGAGTTTCTGCAATGGGACGCCAGGCGGCGCGAGCTGCTGATGCAGAACGAGGCGCTGAAAGCTGAGCGCAACCAGAAATCCAAGCTCATCCCCCAGCTGAAAAAGGAAGGCAAGGACACAGAGCCGCTGCTGGCGGAGCTGAAAGAAATGGCCGACCGCGTGAAGGCCATGGACGAACAGCAGGGCGAGCTGGAAGAGAAGATCAAGGTCTTTGTGCAGGCGCTGCCAAACCTGCCTGCCGACGATGTGGTCGCTGGCGGCAAGGAGCACAACGCAGTCGTCAAGACCTTCGGCCAGAAGCCGAACTTCCCCTATGAGCCGAAAAACCACGTCGAGCTGTGCACCGAATTGGGCCTGATTGACTATGAACGCGGCGTGAAAATGGGCGGCAACGGCTACTGGCTGTACACCGGCATCGGCGCGCAGTTGGAGTGGGCGCTGTTGAACTATTTTGTGTCAGAGCACCTCAAGGACGGCTACCAGATGATGCTGCCGCCGCACATTCTGACCTATGAGTGCGGATTGGCCGCAGGCCAGTTCCCCAAGTTTGAAGAGGACGTGTTCCGGCTGACGGAAGAGGGATTCCACTTCCTGCTGCCCACCGCCGAGACCGCGCTCATCAACCTGTACCGGGGGGAGATCTTGGAAGAGGACGAACTGCCCCAGAAGCTGTTCGCGTACACGCCCTGTTATCGCCGCGAGGCGGGCACCTACCGCGCCAGCGAGCGCGGCATGATCCGCGGACATCAGTTCAACAAGATCGAGATGTTTGGCTATGTCAAGCCCGAGGACAGCGCAGCGATGCTGCAAGAGTTGATCGACAAGGCCTGCAGACTGGTCGAGGGGCTGGGGCTGCATTATCAGCTATCAAAGCTCGCGGCGGGCGACTGCAGCGCGTCCATGGCGACGACCTACGACATCGAGTTGTGGCTGCCCAGCATGAACGAGTATAAGGAGTGCAGCTCTGTCTCCAACGCCATGGACTATCAGGCCCGGCGCGGCAACATTCGGTTCCGCCGCAAGGAGACCAAGAAAATCGAGTACCTGCACACGTTGAACGGGTCAGGCTTGGCTACAAGCCGACTGCTGCCCGCGATAGTGGAACAGCACCAACTGCCCGACGGCAGCGTCATCGTGCCGGAAGTGCTGCGTCCGTTCATGGGCGGACTGGAGCGGATTGCCAGGAAGTGATGCTCATGGAAAACGCTGCGGCTTCAGGCACAGCGTGGGCGGTAGGCCTGATCCATGCTTGCATGTTTGGTATTCGTATAGAACCATGGTCATCCGCCACCCTGCCGTGTCATCCTGAGCGAAGCAAAGCGCGGCCGAAGGATCTCCCACCGTGAGGCGACGTCCCGTATGGAGTACAGGGAACGTCCGCTGTGGCGGAAGATCCTTCGGCTGCGCTTTGCTTACCTCAGGATGGCATGGCTGGGGCTACGGAGTCCCCAGCTTGGTCTTTCCTACTCTTCCTTCCGTCCCAGGTTCAGCACCAGATTCAAGAGGATGCCGAACACGCTCGCCGTGGCGATCGCGGGCACACCCACGCCGAAGATCGGGATGGTGCCATCGCCCACAAAGCTGCCGCCAATGCCGATGACCAGCACCGTGGAGATCACCGCGAGGTTTCGCGCGTCGAACATGTCCACGGCTTTGTTGATCATGATCGCGATGCCTTGGGCGCCGATGACGCCGAAAAGATAGATTGAGATGCCGCCGATGACGCAGGCGGGAATCGAGTTGACGATCATGGACAGTGTGCCCGAGAAGGACAGCAGCATCGTGATGATCGCGGCCAGGCCCAGCATCTTCACGGAAAAGTTCTTGGTCACGGCCATCGTTGAGATGTTCTCGCCGTAATTCGTGCCAGCAGGACCGCCCATCATGCCGGACACGATGTCGCCCAGACCGTCGCCGATCAGGTTCAGGCCCAGCTTGTCCGCGATGGGGTATGGCTTCTTGACACCCTTTTTCTTCGCCAGATCGTTGATGTAGATGTCCAGCTGGAACAAGTGCGCGGTGGATTCAGGGATCGTCGCGATGGCGATGGGCATGATCGCGAAGATGCCTGCCCAGTTCGGAATCGGCATTGTGAACTGCGGTACCCGGAACAACTCTGCGGTGGCAATCGCCTCAAAGTTGATCAGCGGCACGCCGAACAGGGTGACAATGGCGGCCAGCGCATAGCCGAACACCACGCCAAACAGCAGCGGCAACTGGCCGGAAACGCCCTTCAGATAGACCGAAAACAGGATCGTCGCCAACAGTGTCAGAATCGCGATGATCCACGACCACACCGCAATGGGACTCTGTGACGCCTCAATGGACGCCATCAGCGCGCCCGTGCCGTCGCCGGACGCATTGTACAACGCAGTGCGGGCGAGGCTCATGCCGATGATCAGTGCAATGGGCCCTGTGATGGTGGGCGGCAGGATCTTTTCAATCGTATCCAGACCCAACCGTGACACCGCGAGGCCAGCGGCGATGGAGACAAAACCCGACATCACAATGCCGAACTGCGCCATGCGGATGGCGTCCAGCTCCGTCACGCCCGCCGCGATTTGGGTGGACATCAGGCCGGTGATTGCCGCGATGTATGCAAAACTTGATCCGTAATACAGCGGGATCTTGCCCCGGGTCACAAACAGGAAGCACAGCGTCGCGAACCCCGACGCGAAGATGGTCACGCCGTTGTCAAACTTGGTCAGGATTGCCACCAGCACCGTGGCCGGGAACATGACCAGGATCTGTTGCAGCGCGAACAGGAACAGTTTTCCAAAGGAGGGCGTCTCGTCAGGCAGATAACCAAGCGTCTTGTTCTCCATGGGAATCACTCCTTTTCTGATGTGGCGGGCATTATCATTACAAAACCCTCGGGCGATTCACTTTGTTTTGAAGCGCGCGTCTGTTTGTGAAAACACTATTTCCGCTTGTTCGGCGAGCGGGCCGGGATCGTCAGCGCCTTAAAGGTCAGCGCCGCGATGGCCGAACCGATCATCGGGCCGATGATAAACACCCAAACTTGTGAAATCGCAGTCAGCCCCGCGAACAGCGCCGGGCCAAAGGAACGGGCGGGATTGACCGAGGTACCCGTCAAGTTGATGCCCAGCAGATGCACCAGCACCAGCGTGAACCCGATCACGACGCCTGCAATGCGGTTTTTTTCGGGATCAGAGGTCACACCCAGGATGGTGAACACGAACACGAATGTCAGCACGATCTCAACCAGCAGCGCGCCGCCAGCGTTGATGCCCACGCCATAACCCGCACCGAATCCATTCTGGCCCAGACCAATGTCCGCGACCGAGATGCCGGCCGAGGCGGCGATCAGCATCAGAATCAGCGCGCCGATGATTGCGCCCGCGAATTGCGAGATGATGTAGCCGATAAAGTCCTTCAAGGAAAGCTTGCCCGTCACTAGCATTGCGAATGAAACGGCGGGATTGATGTGACAGCCAGAGATGTTGCCAATGACGTAGGCAGTCGCGATGATCGAGAGTCCGAACGCGAACGAAATGCCTACAATGCGCGCTGCGGTGGACGTGTCACCCGCCGCGCGGCCAATGAACATCGCCACGCCGCAGCCAAGGATCACCAGGATCATCGTGCCGATGCACTCGGCAATGTACTTGCGCGTGCTCTTGTCGCCCATTGGTGCAGTCCCCCTTCTACTTTCCATGATCCGGTGCATTATATCACAGAATACCATATTTCGTCAATATGGCGACAATGTGTCAAGCGCATTTAACTATCTATTTTGATGTGATCACAGGGCGATGCGCCGCGCGCGCGCAATCACCCCCTACAGGTTCTCCACCACCGCTGCGAACAGCAGTTCCCCGCTGTCCACCGCCCGCACCAGCGCCAGGAACGGCCTGTCT
>JAVBTW010000182.1:0-5478 GCA_031555975.1 Eubacteriales bacterium | reverse complement strand
CGCCCAGTTCGCCCAAAATCTCCATCAATACCCGTTTCATGTCCTTGCCCATGCCGGCCCCGATGCAGCCCGGACAACCGTTCTGGCATCCGCAGCGCTGAAGCATCGCCTTGGCCTCCACGAACAGTTCCATGTCCATCTCGTACACGCGGTCTGACAGGCCCAGTCCGCCCGGCGTGGATTCCGACAAATACAGCGTCGGCGCCTGGGTGAATGGGTCCCGCACATGATAGGACACGCGGATGTCCTGCGGAGCGCACATCAGATACACCGGCGCGATCGACCGGATCAGATGCGCCAACCCCACCATCGCACCCTGCAGCATGTCCTTGCCATACTTGGCCTCCAGGCCGTCCGGCATCACCCACCATGTCGCCGTCGTGTGCATTTCCAGCTCCGGCAGCGTCACCGGACCCCAACCCAGGTTTTCGTGGGTGTCCAGCTTCATTTTCTTGAAGATCGTCACGATCTGGCTCACCAGCACTTCGCCGCGGTGCCGGACCATCTTGCCCAGCGGCCGCTCATCGAAATCGTCCAGCACCTTCAGGCTGACCGTCAGGTCCGCATCGGTGTAATAATCCACGTCCACCGCGCGCACATAGCCCTTCTTGTCGTCGAAGTCCAGTTCTTCGACTTGGTATTGCTTGCCCTCGTGCATGTAGATGGCGTACTGATGCAGCAGCATGGGCACGGTAAACCGGTCCATCTCGCCGATCACGCGCCGCTTGCCGGGCACGCTGATGTCGATGATCAGGAAGTTTTGGTCCGCGCCGGAGCGGATGTTGATTCCCGCCTGCGGGAATTCCTCGGCCATCCAGTAGTAGCGGTCATCCACTTCCCGTACGATGCGCTCTTCGCTGAGGTATTCCAGCATCTCCTGCGTGGACTGCGCGTCGCCAAACGACTCGCCCTTCTCAAACGGCAGCTCATACGCGGCGCATTTGAAATGGTTCAGTTGGATGTACAGGTTGTCCGGGTTGATCAGCGCCTGTTCCGGCGATTGCCCAAAGAAGTATTCGGGGTTTTGGATGATGAACTGGTCAAGCGGACTCGACGAGGCGACCACCAGCAGCAGCGAATCCGTGTTCCGCCGCCCCGCGCGGCCCGCCTGTTGCCATGTGCTGGCAATCGTGCCCGGATAGCCGCACAGGATGCAGACCTCCAGTTGGCCGATGTCTATCCCAAGCTCCAGCGCGTTGGTCGAGACCACAGTCATGATGTTGCCCGCACGCAATTCGCGCTCTATTTCGCGCCGCAGGGTCGGCAGATATCCGCCGCGATAGCCGCGCACCGTGCCCGCGTTGCCCAGCGGGTCGCGCACCATGTCCTTTAGCTGCCGCACCATGACCTCCACGTGCAGCCGGGATCGGGCGAACACGATCGACTGGATCTTGTTGCGCAAAAAACCCGTCGCGATCTTTTCCGTCTCGCTGAGCACACTTTCGCGGATGCCCAACTGGCGGTTGACGACCGGCGGATTGTACAGAATCACATGCTTTTTGCCCGAAGGCGCGCCGTTGTCATCCACCAACGCGACCTGCTTGCCGATCATGACCGACGCCAGTTCCCGTGGATTCCTGATCGTCGCCGAGCAGCAGATGAACTGCGGACTTGATCCGTAGAACGCGCAGATGCGCTTCAGGCGCTTGACGACGTTGGCCAAGTTGGATCCGAACACGCCGCGATAGGCGTGGATCTCATCGATGACCACATATTGCAGGTTCTCAAACAGCTTCACCCACTTGGTGTGGTGCGGCAGGATGCCCGCGTGAAGCATGTCTGGATTGGTAACCACCACATGTCCCGCTTGGCGAATCAGCGTTCGCGCGGGCGCGGGCGTGTCGCCATCGTAGGTGTAGGCCTTGATCTCCGCGCCCAGCGCTTCGATTGTGCCGTACAGCTCCGCCACCTGATCGGCGGACAGGGCTTTTGTCGGGAACAGGTACAGCGCCCGCGCGTCGTCGTTTTTCAGAATCGCGTCGATCACCGGCAGGTTGTAACACAGCGTCTTGCCCGATGCCGTGGGCGTGACCACCACGATGTCCTCGCCGCGGAGGATCGCATCGATGGCGTGGCGCTGATGGCTGTACAGTTTGTGGATTCCGCGTTCGTTCAGGACCCTGACAAGCCGGGGATCCATGTGCTCCGGGAAATCCGCATAGCGGGCGGGCCTGCCCGGCAACTCACGCCAGCAGGTCACATTGTCCATGAACGCTGCGTTGTTTTTGAGCGTCGACAGGTATTGCGTCAGGTTCATTTGTGGTCCTCCGCTATCCTATGTGACATTCCACCACTTGCTTGTGCTTGATCGATTGCTGAATGTCCACCAGCCGCTGATTCCTTGAACCGCGGAACCGCAGCTCCAGCGTCCTTTGCGCCAGCTCAAACCGCCCGTCCACCAGCACATCACATGCACACAGCATCGCGTAGACGCGCGGGTCGTTCATCGATAGCAGCTCTTCATACGTCCATCCGCTGTAGGCCCAGACAGAGAGGCCCAGTTCCTTCGCAGCCCGCGCCAGTATCGTGCAGGCCTCGGGCTGCATGAACGGGTCCCCGCCGCTGAGGGTCAGCCCATCAAGCAGCGGATTGTCCTCCATGTCCTTGACAATGCGCTCCGTGTCTATGGTCTTTCCGCCGCCAGGGTCGTGGGTCTCCGGATTGTGGCATCCCGGGCATCCGTGCGGACACCCTTGTGTAAAGACCGTATACCGAAAGCCGGGCCCGTCCACGATCGAGTCGTTGACGGTTCCGGCGATGCGAATGTTCATCTGTCCATCACCCCTCGCCAGAGGATCGGTTTCTACTATTAGCCCTTGTCCGCACGCGCCGGGGCAACCGCACACGCGCCACAATCCCACCGCGTCGTTCTGAGCGCCAGCGAAGGACCTCCCCACCTTCGGGCGACATCCCGTTTCGCAAATGAAGTCCGCTCACGCAGGGGAGGTCCTTCGTTGGCGCTCAGGATGACAAATCGGAGGGGGGCGTCCAGCCATCGATCAAACTACGCATCGCTTACTTAGAGGCCGTGCTTGACGCGGTCGTGCTCCTCTTTGCGCTTGGCGTTGTTGAAGCGGTCGAGGGTGCCGACCAGGTAGCCGGTGATGCGGCGGATGCGGTCGAAGTGCTCGCCCTCTTCTTCGCGGCGGCCGCAGCTGGGGCAGGTGTCTCCGATCACGCCATTGTATCCGCAGACCGGGTCCCGGTCCACCGGATGGTTGATCGAGCCATAGCCGATCCCTGACTCCTTCATCAGCCGGATCAGTTTCTCGAACGCCTCCAGATTCTGCGTCGTGTCGCCGTCCAGCTCCACATACGTGATGTGGCCTGCGTTGGTCAACGCGTGATACGGCGCTTCGATCTGAATCTTTTTCACCGCCGTCACCGGGTAATACACCGGTACATGGAATCCATTCGTGTAGTAATCCCGGTCCGTCACGCCCTCAATCTCTCCATACCGCTCCTTGTCCAGCCGCACGAACCGGCCCGACAGTCCTTCGGCGGGCGTCGCGATCAGGGTGTAGTTCATCTTCGTCCGCTCACTGAGCGCATCCAGCCGCGCGCGCATGTGGCCGATGATCTCAAGGCCCAGGTTCTGCGCCTGCTCGCTCTCGCCGTGATGATGCCCGGTCAGCGCTTTCAGCGCCTCCGCCAGCCCGATGAACCCGACCGAGAGCGTACCATGTTTGAGCACTTCTCGCACCTCGTCGTCCCAGTCCAGCTTTTCGCTGTCCAGCCACACGCCCTGGCCCATCAGGAAGGGATAGTTGTACACGTGCTTTCGCGCCTGGATCTCAAACCGCTCGTTTAGCTGGTCCACCACCAGATCGATCTTTCTGTCCAGTTCCGAGAAGAATTGCTCCACGTCGCGGTTTGCCACGAGCGCGATCCTGGGCAGGTTGATCGACGAGAAGCTCAAATTTCCGCGGCCGTTGCAGATCTCCTTTTCTGGGTCGTGCACATTGCCGATCACGCGGGTTCTGCAGCCCATGTATGCGATCTCGGTCTCCGGATGGCCGGGCTTGTAGTATTTCAGGTTGAACGGCGCGTCTTGGAACGAAAAGTTCGGGAACAACCGCTTGGCAGACACCTGCATCGCCAGCTTGAACAGATCGTAGTTCGGCTCGCCTGGGTTGTAGTTGATCCCTTCCTTGACCCGGAAGATCTGGATCGGGAAGATCGGAGTTTCGCCGTTGCCCAGCCCCTCTTCAGTGGTCAGCAGCAGGTTCTTCATCACCATGCGGCCTTCCGGGGACGTGTCCATGCCGTAGTTGATCGAGGAGAACGGCACCTGTGCGCCTGCGCGGCTGTTCATGGTGTTCAGATTGTGGACCAGCGCCTCCATGGCCTGGAACGTAGCGCGGTCGGTCTCTTTCTCGGCCTTGTCCTGCGCGAACTTCTGTATGCGCTTGATGGCGTCTTTATCGAGTCCAAGCTTGTCCAACTCGACCTGTTCGGCCTTGACGAACTCTTTTTTCGGTTCCAGCGCGGGGATCAGATTCTGGGCCTGCAGCTCAGCCAAATAGGTGCGCACCGACTCGTCGGGGTCCTTCACGTCACACGTCAGTTCCAGCGCGCGGATCATGTTGTCGCGGTAGCGCTTTTGGAACGTCTTGCGAACGCCCAACGCCATCGCGTAGTCAAAACTCACGATGGATTGGCCTCCGTGCTGGTCGTTTTGGTTGGCCTGGATGGCGATGCAGGCCAGCGCGGAATAGCTGGCGATGTCTGTCGGCTCGCGCAGCACGCCATGGCCTGTGGAAAACCCGCCGTCGAACAGCTTGATCAGGTCGATCTGGCAGCAGGTCGTTGTCAGGGTCAAAAAGTCCATATCGTGGATGTGGAAATCGCCTGCCTGATGGCCGGCTGTGTGTTCGGGCTTCAACACGAACATGTTGTTGAACTGTTTGGCGCCCTCCATGCCGTATTTGAGCATCACGCCCATCGCGCTGTCGCCGTTGATGTTGGCGTTTTCGCGCTTGATGTCGCTGTCGCTCGCTTTTGAGAACGTGATGTCCTCGTAGATCTGCATCAGGCGCGTGTTCATCTCGCGCACCCGGCTGCGCTCGGCGCGATAGAGTATGTAGGCTTTCGCCGTTCGCACAAATCCGTTCTCGATCAGCACCCGCTCCACGGCGTCTTGGATGTCCTCCACCGTGGGTACGCCAACGGATTCGTTCGCATCGAGCTGCGCCATCACCTTCTCTGTCAGCGCCTCTGCTGTCTTTTGTGTCTTTGCGCTGCCCGAGGCCTTGAACGCCTTCATGATGGCCTCGGTAATTTTCTCGGGCTGGAATTGGGCGGTGCGGCCATCGCGCTTGCTGATGCTGTCGATCATCGATTTGTCCCCCTGCAAATGTGATAATTCAATGTGGTTTTGGGCGGGTTTGTGACCAATATATTGCAAAGAATTCGAAGGAAAATCACGGGTTGAAACAACTGCGAAATCCTGCCTGCATTGAGTGCGAAGTACATTAT
>JAVBTW010000329.1:0-4532 GCA_031555975.1 Eubacteriales bacterium | reverse complement strand
ATGACCGCGCGTGGGCGGATGACCGCGCGTGGGCGGATGACCGCGCTTGCGGTAAACCTGCAGATCAATACACTGACGAGCTGGTCAAATCGATCCTGACGCCGTTGTCCTTGGTTCGGGTCAGCTTTGCTTTGCCGCCGTCACCGTTCTCGATGGTCATCTTTTCGATGTCGTGGGCGTTGAAGAAAGCCAGCACATCGGACTCGACGAAGTGCGGCCAATACTTGGCCTTCTTTTCTTTCTTGTCGCCCGCCTCCATGTACTGCTCGATGGATGGGTTGTTCTGTTCGCTCATTGTATTGCCTCCTGAATTGAATTCCGCGCTCAAGCGGACACTCTCATCATAGCAAACGCTCGTCCCCCCGCGCAACCGGAATCGTGTTAATCGTCAGTCTTCCCCTCATATCGCGACCGAATCAACGTGATCGGGAATCGCGACAGGGGTTTGGGCGTGTGCTCGTTGTCCTTGGACAGTTCGTACAGCCGGTCGGCGATGTGTTTGGCGTTGTCAAAATTGCGGTATTCCCTTTGGGCCTGCCGGATCTCCGCCAGCCGCTTGCCGCCGTTGGCCATCAGCGCCTTGACCAGCGCAGGCGCGGACTCTGGGCTTTGGCACAGGATGCCCAAATTGTGGGTGATCATCAGCGCGGGATTGTCCGCCTCCTGGCCCGGCAGCGAGCCGGTGATGACCAGCGGCACCGCGAGCACCACGGCCTCCATCATGGTGTTGGGACTGCCCCGGGCGATGACCAGGTCCTGCTGTTTCATGACATTCTGCACGTCGTCCAGAAAACCATAGGACTTGATCCGGCTGCCATATTCCGGCCACAAGTCTGCGTCGAGCGCCGCCTTCAGTTTGGCGTTTCTGCCGCACACCACCGACACTTCGCAGTCTACATGGGTCAGCAACTGGCGCGCATAGTTCATCAGGTTGCCGGACCCTTCGCCGCCGGACATCAGCAGGCACTTCAGCGGGCGGCTGCCGTCGTATGGGGCGGGCTGGTCCTCATCCCGCGCGGCGATGACAAACCGCTCGCGGGTGGGAAACCCGCACAGCTCCAATTTACTCTGAGGCATGTGATGGATGTTTTTTGAGCATTCGTAGGCCTCTTCGGTGGGACAGAACGTCAGCGTGGCGCGCGGATCGCACCAGTTGGGGTGGATGTTGATGATGTCCGCCTGCAGCACCACAAACGGAATGTCCATCTTGTGATAATCAAGGATGTTCAGTATGCAGCGGTTGAACATGGGGTGCACCGACACGATCAGCCCAGGGCTAAACTGCATCAGGCGGCGCATAAACCGGTCGTAGATCAGCCCGGTCATGATGTCCTCCATGCTCTTGCCCGCCTCTTTGCTGGTGATGTTGTAGGTCATCTTCCAAAGGTCTTGTGCGTTGCGGGTGATGGGGCCGTAGATCTTGCTGGCGCGAAGGCCCGCGCGGCCCATCAGCGCGAATCCGTCGATCACATGAACCACAGCATCCGGATGGTTGGCAAGCTGCTCAACCAGCGATTCGCTGATCGACTTGTGGCCGTGGCCGGTGAAATTGCTGGTGATGATCATGATGCGCTTCTGACTCATGGAATGATCTTCCTTTCGTGAGAGGTCGTTCTCAGATATCATTATACTTGATCGCGGTACGTTTGAAAAGGGTGGCCGCGTATGATATAATTGAGGCAGGTGGTGATGCCGCGATGTCCGATCGCATCCATTCCTTTTCACCGGTCGAT
This sequence comes from Eubacteriales bacterium, assembly GCA_031555975.1. Taxonomy (GTDB): domain Bacteria; phylum Bacillota; class Clostridia; order Christensenellales; family Aristaeellaceae; genus JAJDGF01. The sequence continues at coordinate 2,799 of JAVBTW010000329.1, read as the reverse complement.
GACGGATCGGCGCGGCTGCTCATACTGGGCACGATGCCCAGCGCGGCGTCGCTCAGGCAAGGGTTTTATTACGCGCACCCGAGAAACTGTTTTTGGCCGATGCTGGCCGGGCTGCTTGGCGTCGCCGTGCCCGGGACCGTTGAGGAAAAAACCGCGCTGGTCCTGCGGCACGGCATCGCGCTGTGGGACGTGGCGCACAGTTGCGTGAGGCTGGGTTCGCTGGACGGCGACATTCGGGACGCGGCGCCGAACGACATCGGGAGATTGCTAAGCAGGAATCCGGGCGTGACAAAGGTGCTGCTGAACGGCGGCGCGGCGGCCAAGCTCTACCGGCGTTTGTTGCCGGAGCTTCGGGGGCGGTTGGCTGAATATGTGTTGCCGTCCACCAGTCCGGCGTACACACTGAGCGTTGAGAAAAAGGCCGAGGCGTGGGGAAGGGCATTCGCTGAATAGACACGCACTATCTGCGCCATTTCAGCTCGGCGCGCCCACAGTCCGCGCCTGCCGCACCGCCGGCACCCCGTTGCACCACCCAAAGCAGTCCGCCACGCCCAAGTGTCGCAGCAGGAGCGCGCTTGGCTCGGTGTGCGAGTGCGGACACGCGACCGGCTGCGGCGCCGCCCTGTTCTTCTATTGACAACCCAACCCAGCAACGCGTCAGGAGGTCGATCCCATGAATCCCATCGACATCATCCTCAAAAAGCGCCATGGTCAGGAACTGACCACGGAGGAAATCTATGACTTTACCACCGCCATCACGCGCGGATATGTCCAGGACTACCAGGTATCCGCTTTGCTGATGGCGATCTGTTTTCAGGGAATGACCGAGCGCGAAACCGTGGACCTCACCATGGCCATGGCATATTCCGGCGATGTGCTGGACCTTTCTGACGCCAAGGGCGTGAAGGTGGACAAACACTCCACCGGCGGCGTGGGCGACACGACGACGCTGATTCTAGCCCCGCTGGCCGCGGCCTGTGGCGCGACGGTGGCGAAGATGTCCGGGCGCGGCTTGGGGCATACGGGCGGTACACTGGACAAGCTGGAGTCGATTCCGGGCCTGTCCGTTTCACTTTCGAAGGAGGCGTTCATCGCGCAACTGAACCACATCGGCTGCGGCGTGATCGGGCAGACGGGCGATTTGGTGCCCGCCGACAAAGTGTTGTACGCATTGCGTGACGTCACCGGCACGGTGGACTGCGTACCGCTGATCGTCTCGTCGATCCTGTCAAAAAAGATCGCCGCCGGGGCAGATGTGGTGATGCTTGACGTCAAGACCGGCAGCGGTGCGCTGATGCCCACCCTTTCACAGTCTGTGGATCTGGCACGGCAAATGGTGAAAATTGGCAACCGCACCAAGCGCAAATTTCTCGCCATGGTCACCGACATGGACCAGCCGCTCGGGCTTTACATTGGCAACGCGCTGGAGGTTGAAGAGGCCATTTTGGTGCTGCGCGGCCAGGCCGATGGGAAGCTGATGGAGTTGTCTTTGCTGCTGTGCGCGCACATGCTGTGGGGCGCCGGGCTTGTCGAGACCGTTGACGCGGGGCTGGCGCTGGCGCGTGAAAAGCTCCGCGACGGGTCGGCGCTTCACAAACTGGGCGACATGATCGAGGCGCAGGGCGGCGACCGGAACGTGACGCGGCAACTGGGCCTGCTGCCGCATGCGGACCATATCCTGCAGGTGCACGCGACGCGGTCAGGACATGTGCAGGCGATGAAGACGAGCGAGATCGGCAACGCGGCCAAGGCGTTGGGCGCGGGCAGAGAAAGAAAAGAAGACCTCATCGACCCGGCAGCCGGGCTGGTGATGAGGGTGCGCGTAGGTGATTGGGTGGAGAAGGGCGACCTGCTCTACGAAATCCACGCGACGGGCCAGCGCGGCGTCAAGGAAGCGCGCGCCATGATGAAGGACGCGGTCGTCATCGGGGCGGAGAAGTCGGACGCGGTGCCGCTGGTGTATGAGGTGATTGTGGAGTAAGGCGCGTTCCGCCTACGCCAGTTCCAAGAGTGCCGCGTCAATCGCCTTTCGCCAGTCGTCGGCGCTCTGGCTGGATTCGTAAGCGTAGCTCACCTGCCTGCCCTCGCTGTCCACAAAGAAGCTGGTCGGCACCACTTGGACCGAACCAAGGAAACCGCGCAACCAGCTGTCGGGCGCGATCAGATGGGTATAGGTTCCCGCGCCCGTCTCTTCCACGATTTGTTTGGCCAGATCCACAATATCTGTCATTGGGCCGCTGCCCATGTTGGCGTCCGAAACGATGCCGATGAATTGCACGCGGCCCTCGTATTCAGCAGCGAGCGCGCCCAGATCCGGCATCTCCCGAATGCAGGGTCCGCAATACGTGGCCCACACATTGACAAACGTCAGCTTGGCGTCGCGGATAAGGCTCTGGTCCACGGGATTGCCATAGATATCGGTCGTTGTAAAATCGCCCAGCAAGTCGGGCTTTTCCGTTTCCGCGCTGGCACAGCCAACCGTCAGCACCAGCATCCACAGCGACAGCATAAGCGCTACTATCCTCTTCGTCATGGCGTCATCGCTCCCCTCATCCAGTTCTGTTCATTATCTACCCTGCTTAGACGCGCGTCAAGCCAAAAAGGTCAGAATTTTGCAGAATCTTTGCTGGTATTATCGCCGCCAATGTGTTAAAATATAGTGTATGCCAAGACATTGGAGGGATAGCACTCATGCCGAACCGATGCGCGAAGCTTGCTGATCTGATGAAGGATGCGGGTTTGTCCGCGGCCTACATCACCAAACCTGAACACATGCGCTACCTGTCAGGCTATGCGGGC
>JAVBTW010000336.1:0-3415 GCA_031555975.1 Eubacteriales bacterium | reverse complement strand
GATTTTCGGCAACATGCCCGTCACATCCAACGGCGCACAGCGGTCGGCCGCATCCAAAAGGCGCGACTCGCCGAACAACTCATCGTGCGGGTTCACAGCCTCCGTCACGCCGTCCGTGTACAGCAGCAACTCATCGCCCGTTGAAAGCGTCGTCTCCATCTCTCTGTATCGCATGCCTTCCATGCCCGCCAACACAAAGCCGGGCTTCGTCTGTAGCATTTCGAACTTGCAGCCCGCCCTTCGAATCAACGGCGGGTTGTGGCCCGCGTTCACATACCGAAAGTGGCCGGAATCCAGGTCCAGATAACCCATCAGCGCGGTCACAAACATGCCGGCTTTGTTGTTTTCGCACAGCAGATTGTTCACCTGCTCAAACACCTGCGCCGGGCTCAGCCCACTCATCACGCTGTTCTTGATCATCGTTCTGGAAATGACCATGAACAGCGCCGCACCCACGCCCTTGCCGGACACGTCCGCGATCACCACCGCCAGCGTCCTGTCATTCACCAGGAAGAAGTCATAGAAATCGCCGCCGACCTCCTTGGCGGGCTGCATCGACGCGAAGATATCAAACTCCTGTCTGTGCGGATACGGCGGGAACGTGCACGGCAGCAGCGTCGATTGAATCTGATGTGCGACTTGAAGCTCCGTGGAAATCCGCTGTTTTTCCGCGGTCACACTGGCCAGATTCTTGATGTGGTCCTGCAAGTTATCGGTCATGGCGTTGAAAGTTGCAGCGAGCTTGCCGATCTCGTCGCCCGTGTCGATGTCGATCTTCTGGTTCAGATTGCCCGAGCCCACCGCTTCCACGCCAGCGGTGAGCTTTCTGATCGGCTTTGTGATCGAACCCGCGGTCAGGAATGACAGCGCCATGACCACCACGATGGAGACACACAGCAGGATCAGGAAACTGAACAGCACCGCGTTCAGCATGTTCCTGATTTGATCCTTGACCGCCAACGCTTCCGCGTCAATCTCGGTTTTCATCTGCACCGCGCCCGCGATGACCTCGGCTTTTTCGACGATGATGCCCAGCGACCAGCCTGTCGTGGTCAGCGGCGCGTACGCGACATAGTTGTCGACGCCGTCTATGCTGCTGCCCACGACGCCCGTCTTTCCCGCGGCCATCTCCGACAGCACCGCTTTGTAATCGCCCGACGCGTGTTCCAGCGCCGCCGGGTCCAGTTGATTGAAGTCCGGATGCGCCAGGTAATTGCCCCGGTTGTCCAGCAGGAACGCATAGCCCGTTTCTCCGATCCGGACTTTTAGGATATCCTCCACCATCGTCGAAAGCAGGATATCCACGCCCACTGCGCCTGCAGGCCTGCCTAGCGCGTCTTTGTACATCATTGCGCATGTGGTGCCGATGGCGCCGTAGCTGTCCACATAGGTGTCCAGCCAGATCGGACCGTCCGCCCGCATCGCGGCCTGATACCAGGGGCGCTCGCGCGGGTCAAAGTCAGGGTTGTAGGCGTTGGATTTGCTGTATCGGTACGAGATGCCCGATTCCGTGCCCAGGTATGCGTTGTTCAGCATGCTGTTGGTCTCAAACACGCTGGCGAACATGAAGTCCGCGTTTGACACCAGTAGCTTTTCCGCCTCAAGCAGATGGCCCTGCTCTGCTGACTTCGCGGTCATCATCTTGCTGGAGGCCACGCCCATCTCCGTTTGGTTCGGCAGCGGCAATGCGAGGCCCCGGAAGTTGCCCGGCGTCTCATAGATGCGCGTCATATACGCAGCCAGCTTTGTCGTGTCGTCCTGGATTTTGACCAGAGATTGGTCGCAGCTCTGCGCCTGTGACCTTGACAGCCGCGAAAGGTAAGACTCTGCCTGGCTCACCAGCGCTTGTTGGCTCTCAGACGAGGCCAAAAACCCCATCTGCGTGTTCACATCCTGCGAATAGCTGGACAGTTTCAGCAATTCGGTATACGCGATCACCGCCACCGTGATCATCGAAACCAGCGAAATCGACAGCACCACCAACAGCAATTTGGTTGCGAACTTCATGTTTTTCACGTTGTGCATCCTTCCATTTCGCGCGTATTGTGAATCTGACACCTCTGGATCGGGGTTGTGCTTGCGCGCCAAATCCCTATCGCGCCGCAGCCAAAATCCGCCGGACCAGCTCTTCATAGTCCCAGCCGGCCAGTTTTGCGCATTTCAACAGATCGCTGTAGCTCCGTCTGAGTCCCGGCACCGCATTGATCTCCAACAGTTCTAATCGCCCGCCGCTCAAATGATAATCCAGCCGCGCATGTCCGCCAGCACCGACACAGTGGGCCGCCCGAAGGCTCGTTTCGGCAAGCGTCCCCGCGAACGCCGCAGGCGCTGCCTGGCTCGGAAGCTGCGCCCCATAAAACAGCTTGAACCGCGCCTCGGACGCGTCCAACAGCTCCACAGCGGGCAAAACAGTCATCTGACCTTCCTGTTCAATCACACCCTGAGTGAGAAAACGTCCCTCCACAAACCGCTCGCACAGCAGCACATCGTCGTAACGGAACACGTCCCGGACCCGTTCGTACGCGGCCTCGCCATCCACAAAGACCATGCCATGCCGGCTTCCCTGGGTCGGCGCCTTCACCACGCACGGCATGCCAACGCCCTCGGCTTCGCAGCGCGCAACAAACGCTGCATACCCCGCTTCATACCCGCTTCGGTCCATTGAAAAGAACGCGGGCGTCCGAATCCCGCTCGCCGCCCAAAGCCGCTTGCAGGCGATCTTGTCATTGATGATCGCCGCTGCAGCGGGTCGGCTGCCTGTGTAGGGAATCCCCATCAGGGACAGCAGCGCCTGCACCGCGCCATCGCCATGGTGCTTGCCCTGCACGATGTGAAAGACGGTCTCCGCGCCATGCGCACGGATTTGCTCCACACATTTTTCGTCATATTCCACCATCACCGGCGCATGACCCAGCGTCGTCAGCGCCTCCATGACGCTCTCGCCCGACGCGCGCGACAGCTCCTGCTCCTCACTTGTGCCGCCACACAACACAGCAATGATCATCGCTTTCTCCCCCACAATGGCCTGTATACCTATTTGTGCTAGTATACATCATAACTACCCGCAGCACTACAAAATAAGCGCAAAACGGTCAAAAATCTGCGTATAATGGCGCTTCAGGACGTTTCTCCTCTGTTTCACCTCGCGAGGACACAAAAAAGAGGACGGAATCAACCGTCCTCCCCGCAGGTTTTGACGCAATTATCGTCGCCATTCTATACCGCCAATCGGCTTCACGCTTCTGTCACGATGCAGGCCAGCATGACAACGTCCTCGGCGCCCTCATTGATGACCGAGTGTGTATGGCCGCAGCCGGTCGACATCACATCACCCGGACGCACAGTTTTCCGCACCCCATCATCCAGGACCGTCGCGGCGCCGCTCAGAAAATAAAACAGCTCCGTCTCTCCATCG
>JAVBTW010000246.1:0-5584 GCA_031555975.1 Eubacteriales bacterium | reverse complement strand
TCTGGACGCGCGGTATCCTGGTGCGTTCGGGCACGGTTTGGGTCACGGCGTGGGGGTTGAGATCCACGAAGCCCCGAACGTCTCCACGCGCGCTGAGGACAAACTGGTACCCGGCAACGTGGTGACCGTGGAACCCGGCGTGTACATCAAAGGGCTGGGTGGCGTTCGCATTGAAGACATGGCGATCATCACGGAAGACGGTTACATCAACCCGATCACGGCCAATCGCGCCCTGATCACCGTGTGAGATAAATCTACACTTTATTTGATTTGGGAGGAACTTCATCATGATTACGGCTGGCGATTTCAAAAAGGGCATCACATTCGAGATGGACAACGGCGTTTGGACCATCGTGGACTTTCAGCACGTCAAACCCGGCAAAGGCGCGGCTTTCGTGCGCACGAAGATCAAGAACGTCATGACGGGCGCTGTGCTGGAGCGCACCTGGAACCCATCCGACAAGATGCCCAAAGCCCATATCGATACCCGTGAAATGCAGTATATGTACAACGACGGCGACCTGTACTACTTCATGGACCTGGAAAACTTCGAGCAGATACCGCTGACGTCTGACGAGGTGGAGGACGCGATCTCGTTCATGAAGGAAAACACCAACGCCACCGTGCGTTTTTTCAAGGGCAAGGCGTTCAGTGTGGCCGCGCCGAACTTCGTCGAACTGGAAGTGACCGAGACTGAGCCCGGCTTCAAGGGCGACACCGCGTCAACCACGACCAAGCCCGCGACGCTGGAGACCGGCTACGTCGTCCAGGTGCCGCTGTTCATTGAAATCGGCGACATGCTCAGGATTGATACGCGCGACGGACAGTATATGTCCAGGGCCTAAGGGCAAACGCCAACGGTTGTTACGCGCCATCCCAACTGCCGTCATCCTGTGCAACGGTGGTCATGCTGAGCAACGGTGGTCATCCTGAGCTTGCGAAGGATCTTCCATACGCCCGTTCCATATGACCGCACTGGGCCAGCGCGAGACAATGATATCAACGAGCGACCAATGACTAAAGGAGGGTATCTATATGAGCAATCTGAGCGACCGTATCTCATACCTGCGCGGATTGGCGGAGGGGCTTAAGACGGACGAATCGTCGAACGAGGGCAAGCTCATTACACAGCTGATCGAAGTTCTCTCCGAGGTCATTGACGATGTGGACGACCTGCACGATGAAGTGGACGAGCTGAACGACTATGTGGAGTCCATCGATGAAGACCTGTCGGAGTTGGAAGGCGACTTTGACGACGACGACGACGACGACGATGATGACGACGAGGATTTTGATTTCGACTTCGACGAGGATGACGAAGAGGACGACGACGAAGAAGAGGATGACGAAGAGGACGAGTTTGACTTTTTCGCGCGTGAGGACGACCTGGGCGACGAAGAAGAGGACGGCGTGGGCATGTATGTTGGCTGCATCTGCCCGGAATGCCACGGCATGTTCTGCATCGACGCGCGCATTGACGAGGACAATCTGCTCTACACCTGCCCGCACTGCGGCAAGAACGTAGAAGCCAGGCCCATGGACAATGACAACGTGCCGATCGCGAAGGCGGTTGAGGATGAGGACGACGAATAAACCCAGCGGAGGATGAAGGCCCATGTATCTTGCGTTTAATGCCGGAAACCTCGGATTGAGCATTTCGTTTGAAGAGTCGGTGAAGCTGGCATCGAAGTACGGATTTGGCGCGATCGAGTGTGATCCGCTTTCCGTCACGGAACAATACGGGCTGTCGGGCGTACAGGACCTGTGCGGCCGGTATGGCGTGATGCCGTGCGGCTGCGGGCTGCCGGTGCCGGTACAGCTGGCGTCGGACAAGTACGACGCGGCGCTGTCGAATTTGCCGCGCTTCGCCAAGGCCGCCCAGGCGCTGGGGATTCATCGGTGCAGCACTTGGATTCTGAACTTTTCCGATGAGCTAAACTATCAGGAGAACTTCGACGCGCATGTGCGCAGGATCAAGCCCTGCGCCGAGATTCTTGAAGCGCATGGAATCAGCCTGGGCCTGGAGTTCATCGGACCGGAGACCAGGTATGCGGGCAAGAAGCACAAATTCATCACGACGCCCGCCCAGATGCTGGAACTGGGCGCCGCGATGGGCACGGCGAATATGGGGCTTTTGTTCGACGCCTATCATGCGTATTGCGGCGGCATGGATCTGAAGGATTGCTTCGACGACATCAAGGACGAGCGTCAAATTGTGCTGGTGCACATCAACGATGCAAAGCAGGGCCAGCCTCGGGAGACGCTGCTGGATCAGGTGCGGTATTTGCCAGGCGAGGGCGGCGGGATGGACTTGACCGCGTTTTTGCGCGGTCTGGAGCGCATCGGTTACACTGGCCCTGTGGTCGTGGAGCCGTTCAGCGAGACGCTGAAGGCCGTCGCGGACCCCGACAAGGCCGTCCGGATGGTCAAGACCGCGGTGGAGTCGGTTTGGCCGAGATAGTTGCGAACCATAAAAAGGCAGTTGCGCGGGGAAACCCGGCGCGGCTGCCTTTCGTTTCGGAATCGATCAGCCCGCCTTGGGCGGGTCAGGTCGGGTCACAGCCTGCTGGACCAAGTGCGCCTTCTTGCGGTCAAGACGGCTTCGGTTGATGAAGCTCGGCACAAAGAACGCCAGCGCCACGCACAAGACCACAAGCGAACTCGCCAGCGTCTGCATCAGCGGAAACGCTTCGCCCGTGTAGGCGCTGTACAATATGTGTGTCACCACAGATAGCGGAATGAGCAGCGCGACGCATGCTGCGACCTTCATGCTCCACGGATACTTGCGCAGGCCTTTCAAAGCCAGCAGCAAAAACAATACATACCCAATGCAGCATGCGGCGACCGGTATGCCCAGCTCGCGTATCATTCCTTGCGCCACGCCCTGCCTGTCCACCCACAGCATCAAAGGGATCGCCAGCACACACATCGATCCCACAACCCAATACAGCTTGTTCTTTTGCTTGCAGATCAGCAGAAACAGTGGCGTCCACACGAAAACCAGCGCGCCAAGCGCCAGCAACGACCATGACAGGCCGCCTGATGCGATGAAGTCCCAGGCCACACACACCGCGATGATGGCGATGAGCAGCGCGGTCATGAACGTCACCGCTGTCCGCCGCTTCGTGCCTGTGCAAAAGGCCTTGATTTTTTGCCGCATGCGCGCTCCCTACTTTTTCACATACTCAAAGAACTCCAGGCTCTCGCCGTCCGGGCCTTTGAAGAAAATGTTCTTGATGCCGCCAAAGATGCTGGATTCGGAGATCGCGTCTGTGTCGAACGCAACGCCCTTTTCGATCAGTTTGCACACCAGCGTGTCGATATCTTCACACGCGATCGCGATGTGGTCCACCGGGCCGTTGGCACGGGGCTCGGCATTGGGCTTTGCCACCAATTCGATGATCAGCCCGCCGACGCCGAGGAGCGCCAGCTTCATCTCGCCCAACACTTCTTCCGCCTGCAGTTCCATGCCAAGCGTGTTCAGATAGAAGTCCTTGGAGCGGTCCATGTCCTTGACGTATACGCCGATGTGGGCCAGGCCGGTGATGCGGCCGCCGCAGTTCTCACAGTTGCAGGGCATTGTGATGACCTCCTCATAATGGTATTCATCTGGGTACAGTATACAGTATATCACGACTTGATTCAGGACACAATGGGCTGCTGTGGGTTTCCGAGGGCATGAAATAGAAAGACCGACGCCGCTTGCCTGTCTGTCTCATCCTGAGGCCACAGCCGAAGGATCTTTCTCATGAAATTGCAGAAGATCCTTCGGCTGCGGCCTCAGGATGACACGACGAGGCGCTTCTTTCATTCAATCGCACCTTCTTGAAACACGATATTCATTCATGCGTTGGCCCTGTTGGGTTTCCCAGCCAAGCGCACGAATGCCGCACACTGCGGATTTTACGCAATCATGGTATCCAGATGAAGTGGTTTGCGCTTATACTACCCATACAGTCGGCATCTTTTTGAGCCGAACTGGACGGTGATCCCAGGTGCGCCTTTACTCGGAAACGTCGGGTATCCCAATCACGAGAACTCGAACGGAGGGAACACCCATGAGAGAGAACCCCCAAAAATTGGTGGTGTCGGCGATGTTCGTCGCCATCATCGTGCTGCTGGGGGTCACGCCGTTGGGGCTGATCCCGCTCGGATTCATCAATGTCACGATCCTGTGTGTGCCTGTGATTGTGGGCACGATCCTGCTGGGACTGCATGCGGGCATGCTGCTGGGCGCGTGCTTTGGACTGTGCAGTGTGATGAGCATGATGGGCCTTACAATGACGCCGCCTTCGGGACTGGCGAGCGCGCTGCTGGGTCAGTCGCCGCCGCTGGCGATCATCATGTGTCTGGCGCCGAGGCTGATGGTGCCGGTGGTGACGTGGTGCGTATACCGGCTGGTCGCGCGCCATGAGGAGCTGAGCGTGAAGGCGCTGCCGTTCGCGGCGATTGCGGGCAGCTTGACAAACACGGTCCTTTATCTCGGCATGATGCTGTTGTTTTACCACATGACGGCGCTGGACAACGCAAAGCTACTGACGGTGATCGGCGGAACGGGGCTGATCGGCGGCGGATCTGAGGCCGTCGCGGCCGCGGTGATCACATCGCCTGTCGTGTTTGCGATTTGGAAGGCACAACATAAGATCTAGGAGTTTTTTGACATGATACTGACAATGGACATAGGCAATACGAACATCAAGTGCGCGGTGTTCGACGGGGAGTTGATGGTCGCATATTGGCGGGTATCGACGAACCGCGATATGTCGTCGGATGAATACGGCATGCTGATGCTGAACCTGTTTGAACACTATGGTGTGGACGTGAAACGGATCGAGGGCGTGGCCATCTCTTCGGTGGTGCCGACCGTGAATTTCACGATCGATCACATGTGTAAAAACTATGTCGGCCACGCGCCGATGATGGTCGCGCCTGGAATCAAGACGGGGATCAACATCAAATACGACAACCCTGGCAGCCTGGGCAGCGACCGGATTGCGAACGCGGTTGCCGCGTATGAGCTGTACGGCGGCCCGTGCATCTACATCGACTTTGGTACGGCGACCACGTTTGGCGTGGTCTCTGAAAAGGGCGAATTCCTGGGTGGCGCGATCTGCCCTGGCATCAAGCTGTCGAGCGAAGCGCTGGTTTCGAACACCTCAAAGCTGCCCAAATTCGAACTGATCAAGCCAGAGACGGTCATCAACCGCAACACGATCGGAAACATGCAGGCGGGTCTGTTGTACGGGCATGTAGGCATGGTGACATACCTGATCAAGCGGATGCGCGAGGAGATCGGGGTTGCTGACGCGAAGGTGATCGCGACGGGCGGACTGGCGGTGCTCTTGGCGGACGAGATGGAGGACATCATGGTGTTAGACGGCCTGCTGACGCTCAAGGGTCTGCGGCTGATTTACGAAAAGAATCGGGAGGTTGTTGCGTCATGATTTTTGGCAGAGACGGGCGTGTGGACGAGTTGCGCGTGAACATGCGCGGTGGCGAAGGAACCGTGAAGATGACCGCGCTGTGCACCGAGCTACCTGCGCATGTGCGATTGTTTTCGACGATCACATTGGTACCGGGCGCA
>JAVBTW010000088.1:0-10968 GCA_031555975.1 Eubacteriales bacterium | reverse complement strand
CTATCGGTGGGCGAGCCGAAGGACGTGATGTACCAGATGCTGGAGCAGGTCTGCCCAGCATTGCCGGAGGACAAGCCACGGTATCTGATGGGCGTGGGCACACCGGACTGCCACATCGAAGGCGTGATTCGCGGCGTGGACATGTTTGACTGCGTGCTGGCCACGCGCGTGGCCAGAAACGGCACGTTATTCACCAAAAACGGGCGCGTGGTGATCAAGAACGCGCAATACGCCCACGATTTCGGACCGATCGAGGAGGGCTGCGACTGCTACGCCTGCCGCAATTTTTCAAGGGCGTATATCCGCCATCTGTTCAAGGCCGGAGAGATCCTGGGCCTCAGGCTGGCAAGCCTGCACAACCTGCGATTCCTGACCCGCCAGATGGAGGACATCCGATCAGCGATCGAGCAGGACGCAATGGCCGACTATATGAACGAGTTCTACAGGAGCAGCGCAAGGGGCACATGGTAACGAAGCAATTCAAACTCTTAACAATCCCGCCGCCCCTTGTCCATTGTGCAAAACCCTGATCTATCGTATAATATGACAATCAATACAACTGGAGGAATGGACATGATTTCGAACTTCACCTTGCTGGACGCCGCCACAGGCGCGGCCACCTCGGCCCAAGGCACGGAACAGGCTGCCGGCTTTGCGCAGATGATCCCGAGCTTGCTGATGATGGTGGCGATGGTGGCGGTTTTCTATTTCCTGCTGATTCGGCCCCAGAAAAAGAAGGACAAGGCCGTGAAGGACATGCTGGCCGCGTTGAAGCCAGGCGACCGCATCTGCACCATCGGCGGCATTTACGGCACGGTGACGGGCATCAAGGACGACACGGTAATCATCGCGGTGGGCACCACGAAGATGCCGATGGTGGTCGCGCGCTGGGGCATTCGCTCCGTCGAGGACGCGCCGCTGGAGAATGACGCCGATCCCATGGTGTGATTCGGGCAGCCGGGTCGGTCGCGCACACATCATCGTCTGACCGGTCGTCTACATCTGACCTTAAGGGATCCAGCGCAAGCCGGATCCCTTTTGTGTTTTTGGATCATGCCGCCCGCTTGCGGAACTTCCTGTGTTTTCCCGGCCTCAAATTCGCGGCGATCGCCCCGCTGATGGCCCCGATCAATGCGCCGAGCGCAAACTCCAGCGCCATCTGTGGAGCAGGCGCCAGCATCCCGTCCACAATGGAATAGACCAGATAGCCCAGCACCATGTACACCAGGCCCACCAGCGCGCCAATCGCAAATCCCCGCTCTCCTCCGCGCCCAACCGAAATCAGTACGCCAAAGAAGATCGCAATCACCTTTAGCAGTTGATTGATCACTGTCAACAATCCGTCCGATATCGGTGTCAGGATCACCAGCGCAGCCAATACCGCCATCCCCATAAGCGTGACCAGCACCGCAACGCCCAATCCCTTCAGCAACGCAAACACCGTGTCGCCCCTGCTCATCGCACGCCCCCCCTTCTGGGACTAGCGTATGCGTTCTGCAATGCATTTACGCCACACTGACGCGCCGGCTCATCATTCCTCTTTGCCACGCGCGGAACTCCGCTCCGCACAGCAGATGCTACTCCATCATCGTCCGGATCTCACGATCGCTGAGGCCGGGGTGCAGCGCGCGGTTGATGCCGCCGGCAATGACCTTCGCGACTTCTGCCACGATACCGTCAACCTCCCTGGGTGTCACGATCATCTCGCCGAATGCCCCTTCACGCAGGTCCTTTTCCATCTGGCCCACGGCGTCCTCATGTCCCTCGCCGCCGAGCGCCACCAGCGCGTCACGCACGATGCTGGCGGCATAGATCACCGTCGGCACACCCATCGACACCACCGGTACGCCCAGCGTGTCCATGGATATGGCCTTTCGGTGATTGCCGACGCCGCTCCCCGGCTGGATGCCGCTGTCTGTCAGTTGGATCGTGGTGCCGATTCGCGTCGCCGCCTGAGCTGCCAGCGCGTCGATGGCAACCACGCAACGCGGCTGAACATGCTCCACAATGCCCTGCACCATCTCCTGGGTCTCCACGCCTGTGATGCCCAGCACACCCGGCGCAACGGCGCACACCGGACTCATGCGCTCGTCCACCGCGTCCGGCAGCGCCTCAAACAAATGGCGCGTCACCAGTGTGCCGTCCACGCACTTGGGTCCCAGTGAGTCCGGCGTCACGCTTCGGTTGCCCAGGCCAATCACCAGCACCGGCCCGTCGCCCTCCGGCAGCAGCCGCGACAGTTCTTCACCCAGCAGCGCCGCGCACGCGTCCCGTGCCTCTGGGCTGTGTTCTGCCAGCGCCTTACATTCCAAGGTGACATATTTGCCCACCGGCTTTCCGACGAGCTTTGCGCCTTCTTCCGTCTCAATGACGACCTCGGTGATCAGCACGCCCGCCTCGTCCCAGGTGGACACGCTCACGCCCGGCAGCGCGCCTGTTCCGCGCGCCCTCGCCGATTCCATTGCCAGGTCCGTTCTGATCTGTTCCATCTTTATCCGCCTCTCGCTTCCATGCCTCACGCACAAAGTATCTCAAGTTTTAACGAGAAAAATCCATCCAGCTATTGCAAAATGGGACACCGCATGGTAAAATAACTTTTGTTGACTCCATAAAGGGAGGTGAATCATCTTGCCGAACATCAAGTCCGCGATCAAGCGCGTGAAGGTGAACGAGAAAAAGAACCTTCGCAACAGAATGATCAAGTCGTCCATGCGCACCAGCCTGAAGAAGTTCGACGCTGCTGTGGTCGGTGGCTCCGCCGACGTGGCGCAGCTGTCCGTGGCCCAGGGCGCTGTCGATCGGGCCGCCAGCAAGGGCGTTATCCATAAGAACGCCGCCAACCGCAAGAAGGCGCGCCTCGCAAAGCGCATGGCCAAGGCTGCCGCCGCGCAGTAAGCCGCGCAACATCGAGCAGAAATAAGGAGCCACGAGCAGTCGGGCTTCTTTTTCGTACTTGGCGCCATATTCCAGCCTGTCGATCAGCATGAACAAGGAGGTCTACCCATGTCCAAAAAACTCTTCCTCTCCGCGGATATCGAAGGCACAACCGGCATCGCGCACTGGAACGAGACCGACAAACAGCGCGGTGCGGGCGACGGCTATGCTCATTTTGCCCAACAGATGAGCCGCGAAGTCGCCGCCGCCTGCGAAGGCGCGATCATCGGCGGCGCCACGGACATCCTGGTCAAGGACGCCCACGATAGCGCGCGCAACATTGACCCGTCCGTGCTGCCGGAACAGGCGCGCATGCTGCGCGGCTGGACTCAGGATGTGTACGTGATGATGAGCGGGTTGGACGCGACCTTCGACGGCGTGTTGTTCACCGGCTATCACTCCCCCGCTTTCACCGACGGCAATCCGCTGGCACACACCATGACCACAGATTTGATCAAGATCACGCTGAACGGCGAGATCATGTCGGAGCTGTACATCAACTGCCTGATCGCGGCGATGCTAAAGGTGCCGGTCCTGTGCGCCACGGGCGACAAGGGCCTGATGGACTGGCTGAAGGGCAAGAACCCGAACATCGAGACCGTTGCGGTGTCGGAGGGATTCGGCAACGCCTCCATGAGCATTCATCCGAATCTGGCGCTTGCGCAGATCAGGTCGGCGGTCGAAAGGGCACTCAAAAAGGACCCCGGCTCGATGCAGTTCCCCATGCCGGATCACTATCAGATTGCGGTCAGCTACAAGCAGCATTACACCGCCAAGCGCATGGCCAACTTCCCCGGCGCAAGGCAGCTGGATGCGCACACTATCGCGTTCGATAGCAACGACTATGGCGACGTGCTGAAGTTTTTCTTGTTCGTGCTGTAATCTGGGCGCCTGCGCACCGTGCGCATGCATCGCCATCGGGGCCGCCTTGTGCGCATGCAGCTCATTCACCACTAGATGTAGCGGCTTCCCTAACCTTCTAAATTATGCTATAATATCCTCATCTATCTTGTCGAACCATTTCATCCCTGCGCGCGTCAAAAGAACGCGCGCTATGTCCACATGCATACATAGGAGGTTGGCAAACCATGAGCAAATTCCGGCAAATGACAGCCCTGATGATGGCGCTGGTGCTGCTGTTGTCCGTGATGGGCGCACCACCGGCACTGGCCGCAACCGGCGTGAACCAGCAGGGCAGGGCCGCAGCCCCATTGGGCGACAAGCTGTTTATCACCATCAAGAACAATGACACCGCCCTACTGAACACCGTTCCGCTGGCGGGCGGCGCATTTACGCGCATCGACAGCAACACGCAGATTTCCGATGTACTTGCGGTGGGCACCAACCTATTCTACCTACGCAACGACCCGCCTGCGTTCCAGCTCGTCAAGACCACGGGCGACGGCAGCGCCTTGGACGTCAAGTGCCAGTGGGAGCGCGCCGAAGTCGAAAAGCTGAGCGCCTATGACGACATGCTGTACTGTCTGGTCGATGGCATGCTGACCATCATCGATCCCGACACCGGTGACAGCGCCGTTGTGAACGAAGAAGTCGAGATGACGGACTACGTCATCATCAACGACGTCATTTATTATGTCTCCAAGACCGACACCGTGCCCTATGAATTGCCCGCCAGCGGCAAGACCGCCACGGCCACCGCAGGCAAGCTGTATTCCATGGGCATTACCGGCGCTACGCCAGAGATCGTCCTGGACCAAGGCGTGTCGAATCTGAGCGCCCACGGCAACTATGTGTACCTGCACAACCTTGAGGACGGCTACCCCACTGCCGATGACAAGGGCGCCATGTGGATTGAGGGCAAGCTGTACCGCATGAATGTACAGACCAATCAGCTCGCATCCATGAACATCCCTTACGACTGGGCCTACATCCCGACCGATTGCGGCGTGGTGGTTTACACGAGCGAGGATGTATCGCTATACCCGTTGACCGGCGGCGCTGCAAAAAAACTGATGACCCCCGAAACCTACACCGCCGTGACCGCGGACGCCACCAACGCCTATGTCTATGAACACACCAAGGGCGTGTTGACCCAGGTGCCGCTGTTGGGCGGCGCCGCGAAAGAACTGTACAACGACGGACCGCTCGAAGACGTGAGCCAGGACACCGGCAGCAAAGGACTGGTGCCGAAGCTGGATGAGGACGGCAACCCGGTGCTGGACGAGGACGGCAACCCAGTCTACGAGGAATCCGCCGAAACCCCCGAAGGCACAGAGACCCCTGCAGCCGATGACAGCGCCACAACCGGCGACGACAGCAGCGGCGATGAAAGCGGCACCGATGAGGACAGCAGCGACGACGAAGACAGCGGCAGCTCCTCAGGCTCTTCCTCCAGCAACGCCGGCAAGAAGGACAGCTCCTACATCTTCGCCAACTCCAGCAAGAAAAAGCTGACCCGGTCCCAAATCCTGGACACCAGCAAGTCCTACTGGCGCCGCGGCCGGAACGAAATCTATGCCCGCCACGGCTATATCTTCAATGACAGCAGTCTGGCCAGCTACTTCAAGGGCAAGTCCTGGTACAAGCCCGGCGGATTCAGCGAATCCTCATTGAACAACACCGAGTGGTACAACATGGAACTGATCCTTTCCATGGAAAAGGAGTATGGTCTGATCAAGGACCGCAGCGGCTCCTCCGGCAGTTCCGGCAGCAGCGGGTCCAGCTCCGGCGGCTCGTCCTCGTCGGGTACAGGCCGCATCAAGTTGAGCAAGAACGTGTTTGCCAGCTCCAGCACCAAGAAGCTCAAGCGCAGCCAGCTCTCCGGCCTGAGTTCCAGCAAGCTAGCCACCGCCAGAAACGAGATCCTGGCCCGCCACGGCTTCCCCTTCGAGACCAGCAAGTGGCGCAGCTACTTCAAGGGCACCGGCTGGAAAGCCAGGAGCAACTTCTCCTACAGCCAGCTGAACAGCATCGAGGATTACAACATCGATCTGATCAAGCAATACGAATAAACGACAGCCCCCGCCCGAATTTTCCGGGCGGGGGCTGTCGCTATGGTGCTTGCGCCAACGCACCATCGGCGCTCTGAACGCTTTACTCTCCTCGCGTTACGTCGCGCGCGTATTCCTTGGAGTACCAGCAGCACAAGCCGTCGTCAAAGGTGATCTTCCTCGCCTTGCGGTCGATGCCGCGGATGTTCATGCGGTTCACAATGAAGCTTTTGTGGCAATAGACAAAGTTATCGTCCAACCGGGAGAACAGCTCTTTCAGTGTGCCCCGCCCGTCATAGGTGCCATTGCGGTGGTAGATGTTGATGCGGTGCGTACTGTTGGCGCTCTCGAGGAAATAGATGTCCTCAAACGGAATGGTGATCTGTTCGCTGCGCGAGTACAGTCGCAGTTTTTTCTTGTCGCTGTTCAGTATCGCGTCGGCAATGGCGACGCACTCGTTTATGCGCTGCTGCAAGCCGTCCGCGCCTCTGACGATGTAATCCAGCGCGTGCAGCCGATGCTTGAAGGTCAGCTGCGCTTGGCCCGCAAAGGATGTCAGGAACACAATCACACTCTCCCGATCCCGTTCGCGTATCGCGCGGCCCAGTTCCAGGCCCCCGTGCTCACGACAATAGTCAATGTCCAGAAAAAACAGTGTCGGCACCTTGTTGTGGGCCACATAGTCCAACGCATCCTGATCGTGGGCCAGATCCATCATCTGTGTTACGGCACAGCCACACGCGGCCACACCGCCGCGAACCGCTTCGCAGAGGGAGGCGCGATAGGCATCGTCGTGCTCACAGATCAGAATGTTCATCTAAAGGCACCTCCATTGTTTCACCCATTATATCACAGGTGTCTGAAAAGATAAAGCGGGCGCAAACCGGCACGCCGGATAACGCGAACGACTGACGTATTGCGACTGCAAAGATACCTGCGGCACCCCGCGCATGCCCCGTTTCCATCCTTGATCAATGCTCTGGGTTGATGTATAATCGATTTGGAGCGCATGCGAGATGTGCTGCGCAAAGGGGAGGATAAGCATGGAGGTCAACGTGCTGGACGTTTTGATGCGTCTGCTGCTTTCGGTGGTGATCGGTGGCACAATCGGCTGGGAGCGCGGCGCGGCGCGCCGACCCGCAGGGTTTCGGACGCACATTCTGGTCTCGCTGGGTGCCGCGGTGGCCATGCTCACAGGCGAGATGGTCTCAATCCATAGCGGAAACGGCGATCCCACCCGCATTGCGTCACAAGTGATATCGGGCATCGGTTTTTTGGGCGCGGGTACGATTCTCAAGGTGGGCGTCAACATCAAGGGCCTCACCACGGCCGCCAGCCTGTGGGCGACCGCCTGCTTGGGCATCGCCGCGGGGGCGGGGCTGTACCTCTTGGCAGGTCTGGGGTTGGTGATCGTGCTGCTGACGCTGACCATTCTGGAACGGATGGAAAAGCGCTTTATCTACGGAAAACAGAGTGCCGCGATCGTCACGCTGCGCACAGACGATCCGTCTGCCCTGATTCAACAGCTGGACTCAGTTCTGCCGCCGCTGAACATGGACATGCACAGACTCAATGTGACCATCGCGGACGGCGCTCAATACGAAGTCAAGTTTGAGATGAATCCGCGGGACGTAAGCCGCGAATGCCATCTCAATGCCGCCAGCGCCAAAATCTGCTCACTGCCCAACGTGCTGAGCACGAGCGTCGAAGAGTACTGAGCACCACAAGCCCGCGCCGGATCGGCGCGGGCTCAGCCATCATGCTCTACAGTGACCGCTCGATTTGATCGACCAGAGCGGGCCATTCCGACGGCCATGCGGTCGTATGGTTGGGCACTTCGTCCTCCGTTTTCGGCGCCATCCGGTAGCGCGGGCTGTAGGAGAGCAGCACGGAAATCATGCCCATACGGTTCGCACCCACGATGTCGCGCTCCAGGTTGTTGCCGATCATGACCATGCGTGGCGCATCCGCATCCGTCAGCCCCAAAGCCTCCATGGCGCCCGTAAACATGCGCGCATCGGGTTTGTGTGTACCCAGCGCCTCCGAGATGATGCGCGCATCGAACAGGTCCCACAGCCCCAGCGGCTTGAGGATGTTCTCGAATGACGCAACGCGCCCATCCGCCACCAGCGCGAGCCTGTATCCAGCATCCTTCAACGCGTGGATGGCCTCTACCGAGCCCGTGATGGGTTCGGCCGAAAGCACATCTCCGTTCTCGGCAAACACCTGGCTGTCCTCGTCCACGATGGTATCGCCGCAATCCAGGCAAATGGTCAGCTTCTTCATTCTGCGCCTCCACTCCTCTCATCATGTCGGCCGAGCCTACTCAAACCGAACCTCCGCCGTCTCGCCCTGTTTCAATGCCATCGTCCGGCACATGCCCTGATAATGGACCGTCAAAGGCGCATCCGACGCAACAATGCGCCTCAGCGTCGCCCGCAAAAGCTGACGATCTCGATATTCGATGTCCACAGAAACGCCGCCTTGCGCCCGCAGCCCACGGATGTGTCCCTGATCCCACTCTGTCGGCAACGCGGGCAGCAGCCACATCTCGTTGCCCACCGACTGCAAGAACATCTCCGCGATGCCTGCGGTCGCACCGAAGTTGCCGTCGATCTGAAACGGCGGGTGGGCGTCGAACAGATTCAGGAACGTGCCGCCTCCGCCTGCATAGCTCATCTGACAGTCCGCTTCCACAAACCGCAACTGCATTTTCAGCAACCGCAGCGCGCGGTCGCCGTCCCGAAGCCGCGCCCAGAAGTTGATCTTCCAGCCCAGGCTCCAACCGGTGCCCTCGTCGCCGCGCAGGTCCAGCGAGCGGCTGCACGCGGCGGCCAATACCGGCGTCTTGTCCGGTGTGATCTGATGCGCGGGATGCAGCGGATACATGTGCGAGGCGTGGCGGTGATGCGGCTCAGCCTCGGGGTATTCCAAGCCCCACTCCAGCAGCTGGCCCTTCGAACCGATTTGCAACGGATGCAGCTTACCGAGCGCAGCGCGCGCTTCGTCCGCCATGGGCTCATCCAAGCCCAAGACATCAAGCGACGTCAGATAATTCTCCAGCACTTCGCGTACGATGGCGTTCGACATGGTGACAGACGCTGCGACATTCGTCCATTCGCCGTTCACCAGGACCGCGTGTTCCGGCGAGGTTGTCGGGAAGAGGCTGCAATCACCGCGACCGTCCTCGGTCAGCGTGTCCAGATAAAACCTGGCCGCATCGCGGATGGCGGGCAGCGCCGCATCCCGAAGAAAACCGCGGTCCAGCGTATATTGGTAGTGCTCATATAGGTGCTCACACAGCCAGCCGAAGGACATGGGCCAGAACGCGTAACCCACCGTGCCGCGCGACTTGTTGCCGACGGGGTTCGACAACCGCCACAGGTCCGTGTTGTGGTGCGATACGGCGCCTCTCGCGCCATAATGCAGCTTCGCCGTCCTCGCGCCTGTGGTGCGCAGTTCGTCGATCAGCGCAAACAGCGGCGCTGTCAGCTCTGGCAGCGCGGTCACCTCCGCGGGCCAGTAATTCATCTGCGTGTTGATGTTCACCGTATAGTTGCTGGACCATGGCGCGCGCAGTTCCTCGTTCCAGATGCCCTGCAGGTTCATGGGCTGGGTGCCCTGGCGCGAACCCGCGATGGTCAGATAGCGGCCATATTGGAACACGGCCTCGATCAGTCCGCGATCATCAGGCTGGCCGCTGAAGCCCTTGAGCCGGGCCTCGGTGCTCTGGTCCGCATAGTCCGGGCCGCCCAAAGCAATGGTCACGCGGCGGTAGAGCGCCTGATGGTCCGCCACATGGGCGGAACGCAGCGCGGCGTAATCCTTCGCACCAGCCGTGTCCAGATCCGCCTTGGCCAGCGCCAGCTCGTCGCGACCGTCTACGAAGGGCTGTCGATCAAAGCCGTTGAAGCTGGTCCGCACGGCCATCAGCAGCACGACCTCATCCGCGCCGCAGACGCACAGTTCGCCTGCGCTCGATTCGACCTTGCCGCCCTTTGCAATGGCGCGCAGAATGGCGCAAAACCGCATGCCGCGCAGCTCTGGCGCGTCCTCATAGACGACCGGATGGTCATGTTGCAGGTAGCTCGGCTGCACCATGGATGGCGCGATGCCGCTCAGGGTCAGCGTATCGCCCTCGGCGGCGCAGCTGGCGCGGAGCTGGGATTGCAGTTTCGCCCGCAGCGTCATTTGACCTGCCCTGTCCGCCGACAGTCGCATGACCACCACCTGATCAGGATGCGAAACAAACAGCTCACGGCGATACGTGATGCCGCCCAACTCAAAGCCTGTGGCTGAGACCGCCTCGTCAAGGGACAGTGAGCGCACATAATTGACCGGTTCACCCTCAGGCCCATTAAAGCACAGCATCAGGTCGCCCAGCGGCAAATACGATTGGGTGAACGCGCCCAGCATGTTGTCTTCAATGCACGCCGCGGCCTCCTGGTGCTTGCCATCCAGCACCAACTGCTGCGCCTTGCGGAAGTACTGCGCAGCATCCTGCACATTCGTGTCCCTGGGATAACCGGACCAAAGGCTGTCCTCATTGAGCGCAATGCGCGACTCGCGCGCCCCACCAAAGTCCATCGCCCCGATCCGCCCATTGCCCAAAGGCAGCGCCTCAACCCACGCCTCCGCAGGACGGGTATACCAAAGCAACTGATTGTCCATGATTGACGCCCTCCAATCCAACGTACCGTATCACGCAAACCGATTCCAAAATAAAACGAAGAACCCCTGCAAAGCAAGAGCTCTTCGTCCCGTTTCTGGCTGGGGCAGCAGGGATCGAACCTGCGAATGCGGGAGTCAAAGTCCCGTGCCTTACCGCTTGGCTATGCCCCATCGTCTGAACGATTGCATCGCTCGAGCGAAACCGTTGGTTGTTCATTGCTGGTGAAACCAATCCTATAAGAAAACGCGTGTAACACGCGTTTAATGGCTTTGGGGTGAGTGATGGGATTTGAACCCACGATTTCCAGGGCCACAACCTGGCGCTCTAACCGCTGAACTACACCCACCATACTTGGCGCGCCCGAAGGGATTCGAACCCCTGACCCACGGCTTAGAAGGCCGTTGCTCTATC
>JAVBTW010000326.1:0-14146 GCA_031555975.1 Eubacteriales bacterium | reverse complement strand
CCGGTATGAGCTTCTCGAGTCGGACTTCTCTCTGCCCGCCATGACACTGCAGCCGATCGTGGAGAACGCGGTACGCCACGGCGTGACCAAGCGGAGCGACGGTGGCGCCATCCTCATCAGAACAGAGCGCGTGGACGGCGCCGTGCGGATCCAAATCACGGACGACGGAATCGGCTCGGATTTTAACCAGCCCTACCAGGACGACCGCTCCCACATCGGCATTGAGAACGTGCGGAGCCGTCTCGAGTCCCTATGCGGCGGTACGCTTCAGATCGACAGTACACCCGGCGTCGGCACGGTCGTTCTGATGACGATCCCGACAGAGGCTTGACGCCGGGATCTGCCGTGCATTTGCCGTAATTTGTCGGCTATAATGGACCCATTCGATGCGGAAGGCGGCGGCTTTCATGAACATTCTGGTGGTCGATGATGAGCGGCCCGCGCTGCGGGCCATCGAGCGTGTGTTGGACAAGGCGGCGCCCGATGCAGCACTGTTCAGCTTTGTGGAGCCGGAAAGGGCACTGGACTGTGCGAGACAGCAACGGGTGGACATTGCGTTTTTGGACATTGAAATGCCCAATATCAATGGCCTGGCGCTGGCGAAGGCGCTCAAGGACATTCAGCCCAAGCTCAACATCATCTTCGTGACAGGCTATCCGCAACATGCGCGCGAGGCAATAGGCCTGCGCGCCAGCGGCTATTTGCTGAAGCCGATCACATTGGACGCTGCTCGGATGGAGCTTTCCAACCTGCGCCATCCCATCGACCCGAAATCGACATCGAAACTTTACGTGCAGTGTTTCGGCTATTTCGAGGTCTACGTGGAAGGGCGTCCGCTCCATTTTGAGCGCTCGAAGGCAAAGGAACTGTTCGCCTTTCTGGTGGACAGGCAGGGCGCGTCGGTCACCACTGCGGAAATCGCGGCGGTGCTGTGGGAGGACCAAACCTACACCCGCTCGCTGCGAAACAACATCACAAAGGTCGTCTCCAGCATGCTGGCCACGTTTCGAGGTGCGGACCTGGACTGCGTATTCGTCAAGCAGTGGAACGGCCTCGCCGTGGACACGCGGATGCTCGCCTGCGATTATTATGAGCTGCTGAAAGGGGATGCCGGCGCGTTCAACCGTTACGCAGGCGAGTATATGAGCAACTACAGCTGGGCGGAGTTCACAGCGGGCGCGCTGACGCCGTAACCGGATACGGTGCGTCCACGATGTCCGCCTCCCCAATTGTCTCGCCGCATCGTCGTCACCTCGCGTTAGGAAGATCCTTCGCCTGCGCTCAGGATGACATCGAGGCCCTCTCTGCCGTACATTTGCCGTAACCGATCTGGTAGGATATGGGTATCCGAACACAGAAAGGTGGATACCCCATATGAAAAGAAGGTTTTATACGCCAACCTTCGCGAAACTGCGACCCTTGATGCTGCCCCTATTGCTGCTAACGCTGCTGTTTGCCCTGGGCGGGACGGCGATGGCAGTACCTGGGCCTGCGATTGTGTTTGACGGAACGACACCCGTCGATGGCTATGAACCGACAGTGGGCAACTATATGATTACCGCGGATTTTCTCACAGACGGAAAACAAGTGAACATCAATTCAGGCGCGGTCGTGACGCTTCAGCCCAGCTTATGCTTTGAGTTGCAGGGCAATAAGCTCACCAACAACGGCAGCTTTGTCGCTGGCGCTGGAACGATCAATCTCACCGGCACTGCCGCCTGGGTCAATGAAGGCAGCGCCAATTTCTATGTGAACGACCTGCTGATCCAGAGTGGACATGTCATTCACAACAGCACCAGTACCCTTTTTTGCTATGGTACGCTAGAGTTGGGCGATGGCTACATGCTGGTGGGTTATGCTGGCAATTCGCCCATGACATGGGCTGCAACGACCGTCGATCCAGCCGACTTCCGCAACATCACGCTGTACAAAAAGGACGGAAGCGAAACAGATGCTCGATTCTATCAACTCATCGCCAAGCCCACCTTCGACATGTCAAGCCTCGACACAACCGAGCTCGGCTTTCAGGGCACGGTCACTTGGCATACAGACGCAGCCCGCGCAAGTGACCCAGTGGGATCGTTGGATGGATTTGGCAACATCTCCCTCTATGCCCAGGAAGCTGCAACGGATCTCGTGCCGACGATCTACAAAGACGGCGTCACTCTGACAGACCAGGCCGCAGACACCATCACAATGACCGACAGCCCGACGTACACCTACAACGAGGCGGATTTTGCGGGCTATACGGCTGTATGGTCGGTTGACAGTAGCACTGTTGCCGGCATTGGCAGTGAGACCGGCGCAGTCACACCGAATTCGGCAGGCAGTACGCCCATCACGCTGACGCTCTCGCAAGCGGGCACGGCTGACATCACCAAGACCTTCACACTGACGGTAGGCAAGGCCGAGCCGTCGGTCACAGGATCGGCGCTGCTGTTTTACAAGCAGGGGAGCGCCGCCGGTCCCAGGGTTCTGGTCAAGCCAAGCAACGCGTTTGTTGCTGGCGGTTACGCCCAAGCACTGAAAGTGTATACAAAGGTTTCTGGTGTAGAGACTCAACTCACAACCGTGTCCATGAGCACCATGACCATGGGTGATATGAGCACCCTTGTTTTGCCGTTCGGCATCCTTGAAACGCTGCCTCCCGCTGCGACATACACGATTTACGCCAGCGCCGAAGCAAATGACCGCAACGAAGCCATCCTCGAAACTGAGATTGGCCAGCTGTATGTGGTGGCTTCCGACATCACAAACAACGAACTGCATTTCAGGGACAAAGACGGAAACGTTGTTGAGGGGAACGATTTGACTCTGCCTGCGTCGTACACACCTTACACATATGCACTGTGCGATGCGTCGGGCAGCAGCATGGCAGGGTACGGTTCTCCTTTCCAGTGCGCGAGCTCTGACAAATCTGTGGCGACTGTCGAGGTGGGCGGTGACCCAAGCACCCCGCAAATCAAAATCACAGCGGTGCAGCCCGGCTACGCCACCATTACTGTGCTCTACACCTTCTCTGGTACACCCTATATGGGCACAATTTTCCTGGAAGTGAACCGGAGCAAGCCAGTGCTCAAGATGACCAGTCCGTCTGGCGAGATCAGGCTGAGCGGAAAACAGGGCCAATTCCAAATGGCGTCTGACCTGACGATTGATTTCACACTCACGGACGCGACGGTCTCCGCGCAAAATCCGTACAAGGTGTTCGTCATGTCGCCGGTTTCCGGAAGCATGACAGCGTTCGTTTCTTGCAGTGCGACGTCCAACGGGCCCGGTACATTGGCGTTGAGCAAACAGGAATGGACAGACAAACTGAACACATTGCCGGTCGGCAGCCATGATTTGTATCTGTATGGCATGCCAAACGACAACAATCAAGCCAGCGGGGGCGTCATCGGCCAAATCACCGTTACCGCCAATGAACCCGATGGCCCTAGCGGCGGCGGCACGCCGGATCCGACCCGGCCCGAGCCCATCAATGTGGACCCTGCGAATCCCATGGTCGTCTCGGGGAATGGCACGGTTACGGGGGATATTGAGTTCAAGAATGTGGTCGGCAGTGGGCTGTTGGCGCGCGTATTTCTGCGGAACGGGTCGGGCGAGTTGGTGGTCGAGCTGACGGGCCTGCCCGTACTGCCCGTGGACGAGCAGCCCCGCACGGTGGGGCAACTGGCGAGCGTGCGGTATGTGCTCCCGGCGGACAAGATCAGCAAGCTCCCCCTCGGCACGTACACGCTGTGGGTGGACAGCGAGGGCAACGCGGAGAACCTGCCCGTGCCGGCGACACAGATCGGCGTGCTGGTCATCGACATGAAGCCGGACCCCGTGATCGGCAAGGTCACCATGCCCACAACGTTCAAGATCACCAAGGGCTTTTCCGCGCAGCTGGTGCAACTGACAGACGGCGACACGATGCCCGCGTTTTCCAAGATCGCCAGCAAGAACAAGAAGATCGCCACCCTGGACGAAAACGGTGTGCTGACCGGCGTGCGGACCGGCAATGTGCAGGTGTACTACAAGCTGAACGGCAAGACAAAGAAGTGCACCGTCACGGTGGTGAAGAACCAGTACGGCTGGAAGAAGGCCATCATGGGCAAGAAGGGCGCCATCACGCTGTCCACGGGCCGGTTGGAGTACATGCTCGGCGGGTTGCACCTGGACGTGTGGGTGTCAAACAAGACCCAAAAGACCTTGAAGAATATCGCGGACCTGAAGTACGAGCTGTACGACAAGGAAGGCAACCTCCTGCTGAGCGTACCTTTCGAGTTGATGCGCAAGGTGCCGTCTGGCAAGAATGTGTTCCAGTGCCTGCAAGTGACCGAGGAGATGCTTCCGGGCGTCGCGGACAAGGTGTATGACCTGGCTTGTGGCGGCCTGAGAGCGCGGATTGTGGGCTGGGAGGATGCCGTATACACCGGCAAGGCAATCTTCGAGGGCGACGATGAGCCGAACGCGGACGGCGCCACGGACGTGCCGCCGCTCCCGCAGCCGGACGACGGCAGCGCGCCGGAAGCCACGCCGACACCGGACGAACCGCTGTGGCCCACGGTGCCATCCGAGCCGACTTTAGCGCATGACCCGACAGTTGCAACGGAACCCGACACCCTTCCCGAACCAGTGGCGCCGTCTGCACCGGTCAACGCATCGGAAGAGCCCAACCACATACCCCAGGAAACTGCTCCAGTGATCCCCATCGCGCCCGTGGAGCCTGAGTCACCAGGCGCAGCAAAATAACCACGCCCCTTTCACAGCGCCGCCCGCAGCCCATCCGGCAGCGGGCGGCGCAATTTGCATCATGGCGTCACATCGTCTCGTTGCCTCTGACACCCAATGTCATCTGCAAGGTTCACACAAACGGCCTGGCCGTCATCCATGCCGCCGCGAGTGCTGCCGCCGCCGCACCGATCTCCCCTTCATCCATGCCGCCATAGCCCATCACCAGTGTGTGCGCTTGACATGCGCGGCTCCTTGCGTATTCGCTCAGCCCATGCACCTGAACACCGGCCTGACGCGCCCTCTCGACAAGCTCGCGTTCGAAGAGCCGGTCATGGGTCAGCAAGCAGTGGAGTCCGGCCTCGTCTCCAGACAGGGAGACACCTTCGATCCCCGAAAACGCATCGACCAGCGCGTCGTGTCGCCGTTTATAGATGCCCGCCATGCGGCGCAGGTGGCGCTGATACTGCCCGGTCGAGAGGAACTGCGCCAATGTCTGCTGCTCAAACCGGGACACCGCGCAGGCGCTGCCTTCGTATCGCTGTCGATATCTGGCCAGCAGCGCCTCCGGGAGCGCCATGTACGCAATGCGAATCGACGGCGCAAGGCTGCGGTTGAACGTGCCGATATAGATCACGCGTTGCGGGTCCATGCCCTGCATGGCTGCGATGGGCCTCGTGGCGTGCCGAAACTCACTGTCGTAATCATCCTCCAGGATATAGCGGTTTTCCGCCTGATGCGCCCAGCCGATCAGCCACGCGCGCCGCCCTGCGGGCATGGTGATGCCGGTGGGAAACTGGTGCGATGGCGTGACACAGCACACGTCCGCGCCGGAGCCAGACAGCGCCGACAAATCCATGCCCGCACCGTCCAGCGGTACGTCAACGCAGCGCCGCCCACCATCCTGCAGGGTTCTGTACGTTGCGGGATAGCCGGGATCCTCCAGCGCGAACGAAGCATTTCTGCCCAGCAACACCATGAGCGCGGTCAGCAGGTGGTCCACGCCCGCGCCGATCACCAGTTGATCGGGGGTGCACCGCACACCGCGATAGGCTGCGAGAAACCCTGAAAGCGCGCGGCGCAATGCCTCGTCGCCCTGCGCATGGCCCCGCTGCAGCAGCGCATTTCCGTTCTGCACGACGCCCTTGTAGAGCCTGGCCCAGACGCGGTATGGAAACGCTTTCGTGTCGATCATCGCCGTCGAGAAGGAAAACCGGTAGGGATGCGGCAATTGGCCGCCCCCATCCGGCGTCACGACCGGCGCGGCTTTGGCAAGCCCGCCTTCATCGGGTGCGTTTGTCCCGTCATATGGCATCACATATCGCCCGCTGCGTGCCTTGGCCTGCACATACCCCTCCGCGTCGAGCACGGCATACGCCGCCTCCCCGGTGCTGCGGCTCACCGAAAGATGCCCGCACAACGCGCGCACGCCGGGCAGCTTTTCACCCTCCCTGAGCCGCCCGGAACAGATCTCCCCGATGATGTGCTGCGCCAACTGCTCATAGAGCGGCTCGGCACGATTGGGATCCAGTGAGGCTGTAAGCGCCTTCACGATGAAACTGACCCCCTCAAAAAACGCATTTCTGGACATTTACATCATGCCAGTCCAGCGATACAATCATAACCGTCAACAAGTGATAAGTCAAGCGGGAGGCGGATTCAGATGGGCACAAACAATCGCCAGGGATTCATGGCCGTGGTCTATGTGGGCATGATGGCCGCAATGATCTTCGTAGCAACCTACTTTTTGAAATTCGAAATTCAGACGCCGACAGGGCCCGTGATGATCAAGACTGCCAACATTCTCTGCCTTTTATCCGGGCTGCTGTTTGGCGGGGTGTATGGGGGCTTGGCCGCAGGCATCGGGTCCATGATGTTTGATCTGATGGACCCGAAATACATGGCGGTCGCGCCTTTCACGCTGGTTTTCTTCTTCCTGATGGGCTTTGTGTGCGGCGAGATCGCGCACCGCGGCGGCGGGAACGGGCAGAATCCCGCCCGGAACGCCATCGGCGTCACGGCGGGCGCGCTGACCTATTTTGTCCTGAACGCCGGGCGGAATGTGTTGACGATGACGCTGGCCGGAAGCACACTGCAGGCCGCCATCATCGCAAATGGTCTGAAAATGGGCGTGTCCGCGGTCAATTTGGTCGTGGGCGTCGCTGGCTCATTGATGGTATTGCGGATGGTGCATAAGCCGCTGAAGGCCGCTGGAGTGCTGGATAAGTTCAAGAAGATTTGAGCGCGTCGGCAATGTCAGCTGTCATTCACACGCTCATGCCGCATCAGGCTGAGCGAGCACCCCACGTCGTCATCCTGAGCGAGACGCCCTCCCGCGCGGTCATCCCGAGCGCAGCGAAAGGATCTTCCTGCCATTAAGTGGAAGATCCTTCGCTGCGCTCTGGATGACCGCGTCGGGGACGGATGACAATTGCGTATGTTTGATCGAGGCTGTCATCCTCACCCCATCGTCAGCCCCAACGCCCGCAACCGCGCCCGAATCTCCGGTTCGTCACGCTCGTGCAGTTGCTCAATAATCCCCATGTCCACGCCGTTCAGAAACGCTACGCGCAGCCGCCTGTCCTCGTCTGCTGACCAAGTCTTATGAGGCGCTTCCACCGGTGCGATCATCGGTGCCGGTGCATCGTCAGATTCCGGCGCACATTCGTCCACCGGTGTATCCTCGGGATAGTCCTGAATCGCCTGCAGGAAGAGCGCGCCATATTGCTTCATTTTCGTCTCGCCAACGCCGGACACGTCCAGCATTTCATCTTCCGTGCGGGGACACTTCGCGATCATATCGTGCAGGGTCGCGTTGGAGAACACCATGTATGCAGGAATGTTTGCCTCCCGCGAAAGCTGTGTGCGCAGCCGAACCAGCGCCTCATACAGCGAGGCCGGCGCTTCGCCGGTCGGCGGCGTCGCGTAGGCGACAGCGGCTTTTGTGTCGTCGCGCAGTACGCGCTCCTTCCGCTTGCGGGCGCTTTTGTAGTCCGGATCCACCTCGAACGGCAGCCCCCGGCACACCGAACAGTGTCCGCACCGGTCCGGCGCGTCGTCGCCAAAATACCGCAGCAGATACCCGCGCAGGCACTGGCCGTCCTCACAGTAGCGGATCATTTGATACAGTTTCTGCATCTCGCGCCCGATCAGCTTTTTACGCTCCTCTTGGCTGATCGACTGATTGTCCTCAGCGGTGCGCTCGATCAACATTTTCGCGGTCACAATATCGCCCTTGCCAAACAGCAACAGACAATCGGCGGGTTCCCCATCGCGGCCCGCGCGGCCCGCCTCTTGATAGTAGCTCTCCACGTCCTGGGGCATGTTGTAGTGTACCACAAAGGACACGTTCGACTTGTCGATGCCCATGCCGAACGCGTTGGTGGCCACCATGATCCGCACCTCGTCGCGCTGAAAGGCATCTTGGTTATCCGCGCGCTCCTGGTCGGACAGCCCCGCGTGGTAGCGCGACGCGGAAAACCCGTCCTTGTTCAACTTATCGCACACGGACTCCACGTTCTTGCGCGTGGCGCAGTACACGATGCCGCTCACGTCGCGCTTGCCATGCAAATATGCGCCAAGCGCGTTGTATTTTCGCCTGGGACTCTGCACCCAGAAGAACAGGTTGGGTCTGTCAAAGCCCGTCGAGACCAGCAGCGGGGCAGAAAGCCCGATCAAACTCAGGATGTCGTCCCGTACGCGGGGCGTGGCGGTGGCGGTGAACGCGGCCACCGTCGGGCGCCGGGGCAGGAGGGCCAAAAACTCACGGATGCGCAGATAGCTGGGCCGGAAGTCCTGGCCCCACTGTGATACGCAGTGCGCCTCGTCGATGGTGACCAGGTCCAGGCTGCCTGCCTGCGCGAATTCCAGAAAATCCTGGGTAAACAGGCGCTCCGGCGCGACGTAGATGATCTTGTAAAGGCCTTGCGCCGCGCGCCGCGTGGCCTCTTGCGTTTGCGCGGGCGTCAATGAACTGTTGATATACGCAGCCGGAACGCCCATTTGACGCAGCGCAGTGACCTGATCTTTCATCAGCGAGATCAGCGGCGAGACCACCAGCGTGATTCCGGGCAACATCAGCGCCGGAAGTTGAAAACAGATGGACTTTCCCGCACCGGTGGGCATGATGCCCAGCGCATCACGGCCATCGACGATGGCGTCCACGATCTCCTTTTGTCCCTCTCTAAATTCCGCATGGCCGAAAGTTTGTTTCAGCTGGGCATGGGCGTTCATCAAGCCAAATCAGTCCTCACCTGTCGTCGTAGGGGTCCGTCAATTGCCCAGCAAATACGCAATCTGCTCCGGTGTCAGCCGGAACGCGTCAGCGCTCATCACGTCCTCGATCTGTTGGACCGAGGAGCAGCCCACAAGCGCCGTCGCCCGTAGCCCGCTGTCCCTCACGAACGCCGCGGCCACGGCTCCGACCGACGCAGAAATCCGGCCAGCCAGCTCAACCAGCCTGTCGCAGCGCTCATCATTCCACGGCAGATAGCCATAATAGCGCAGGGTGCCCGGCTTCTGTTCCCAGCCCGCCGCGTACCGCTGGAAATAGCCTCTCCCCTGACTGCCAAAGCACATCACCGGGAACTGGGTTCTTTTGTACCACGCAAACTCGATCCCGTTCATGGGCACATGGGTCACATCGCCCGTGGCAGGCGCGGTGGTGTCGAGCAGCGAATAGTGCAGCTGGCAAACGGCCAGCTTTTTTAGCCCCGCCAGTTCCGCGTAATTGTTTGCTTCTTGAATGCGGGCAACCGACCAGTTGGACACGCCAACATTGCGGGTTTTGCCCGACTTGACCAGCCTGTCCAGCGCCTCCATGATCGGCTCGACCGGCATCTTGGGGTTGTCCCTGTGCAGCAGGTGCAGCTCAGAATGGTCCGTGCCGATGGCCAGGAGGGAGTCGTCCAGGTCCTTTTCAATCTCTTCCCCGGTCAACCGCGACAGGTGCATCGCGGCCGGGTCCAGCGGATGGCTGCCCTTGGTGCACAGGCAGACCGAGTCCCGGTTTCCGCGGCTCTTAAAGTACGCGCCCAGCGACCTGTCACACGCGCCCGCCGCGTAAATTCTGGCTGTGTCAAAGCAGTTTCCGCCCAATTCCAAATAGCGGTCCATGATGAGGAACTGCTCTGGGTCCCTATCCGGAGCGCCGCGCCCGCCCGCGCCCAGCGAAATGTCCGTGATGCTGACGCCGTTTCCGATCTCAATTTTCCGCATGCTTTCGCTCTCCCATTCACTGACGTTCTGTGGTATACTGATAAGCAATGGAATATGAACGCAACGGTGCAGCCGGCGGCGCGCTGATCGCCGGAACGGCCTTATTGCTTCTGCACAAGTATATCACGCACGGCGAGTTTGATCAAGGGAGGATGCGCTCCATGGCATGGTCTCAGAGCGAAAAAGACAAGGCCAGACTGCTGGGCCTCGGCAGGCTGGAGGACAAGCGGGTGGCGTTCGCGGAATCACTCAAGGCGCAGGGATTGAGCTTCACAGACGCGCTGTTGGTTCAGCAAGGCGGCGGGTTCCAGGGCGTCGGACGGGCCGGTGAGCGCCTCTATTTGCTGACCGGACCCGCGCCGGGCGACGCGGACGCCGATTTTGTGTGCGAGCGACTCGACGGGCTGCGCGCCTCGTTTGAGCCTTTTCTCATCGAATCAGAAGGCATGGGCGGCATGCTGGGCATGGGCAAAAAGGGCGGGCGCGGTTACCGGCTGATGCTGCTATGGAACGGGGGTGAGCGCGAAATGTCGTTCGTGCCCGCGCTGATGTGCATACTGGACGTGCGGCCGGGCGACAGGTTCGCGCTGGCGGAGACCGCGCGCAACAAGAAAGTCTATAACTTCGTCTGGGATTTTCCGGCCATCGACGTTCGCGCCATGGACAGGATCGCCGCGCGCTGGGCGGAGATGGTGCCGTGAATCCCTGCCGCCGGTACGCGCCGGGGATGAGCGGCCGCGCTTACAGCCACTCGCTCTTCTTAAAAAACCGATAGATGATCAGCGTGATCAGCACCATGGCCAGCAGCGCCAGTGGATATCCGAACCACCAGTCAAGCTCCGGCATGTGCGTGAAGTTCATCCCATAGATCCCGGTGATCACCGTCAAGGGACCAAAGAACACCGTGACGATGGTCAGTTTGTTGACCGCGTCGTTGGTCTTGCCCTGCATCTTGCTGTCGAAGGTGCCCTGCAGTTGGTTGGACAGCTCATAAAGGCTGCTGGCATAGTCGCCCAGCCGCTGAAGCCTGCCGCCGATGCTCTGAAAGATGCGCATCTCGCTCTTCAAAAGGAATCCATTGCTGTTCACCAGCAGCTGATCGCCGATGTCCGCCATGGCGCGCATGTGCTTCTTCGCCGCGTAGCAGTGCTTGTGCAGCTTCGTGATCTCGGCCAGGTGGCGCTTGTCCACGCGGCAGATCACCCGGTCCTGCAGCGCCTCCAGGCTGTCCTCCAGACACTCCAGCGTCTCAGAGCTGTCCTGCAACAGCAAATGTAGCAATGTCCCCAGTGCGCGGGACAGATAGGCTTCCTCCGGCCCGTGCAACTGTGTGATATCCGCCTGGAAACGGTTCACCAGCGAATCGATCCTGTTGGTGGACGCGTCCGGCATGACCAGGATCAGATAATGCCCGGACAGGTACAGATTCAGTTCGCTGGTGATCACACATGCATCGTGCGCCTCGATGTTAACAAGGCTGATGAAATCATAGCCGTCATAGCTGGCGAGCCGCACACTCTCGTCCAAGTCCGTGCAGTCGCGCACCGTGTCGTCATCAAACGAGAAGGCGCGCTGTAACGCGTTCATGTCGGCAGCCTTGCACACCAAGACGAACCTGCTGAGCCGCAACCACGCGGGATCCAGTTCCTCCCCCACCAGCCATATGCGGGCCGTACGGTCAAACGCGCGCATCCCAGCTCCTCCTCCTCCCCTGTCCGCACAGCATTCAATTGACGATAGGGTAACCCATCTCAGCGTAAAAGTCAAGGACCTGCGGTCAGGCAGCAGGGCACACGCCTGAAATTGATAACCTACTTTGATTCCCGATCCGCGTCATCCTGAGCGACAGCAAAGGAGCTCCCTTTTTACCATGTCATCCCTTCCACAGTCAGTGCGTTGCCACAGATATTGCACACAAGCCACAGATATTACACACACGATCTTTTCTTGTGAATTATTGCGATCTGTAATATAATGGAATCGTGTCAAAAGGTGACGAAAAAAATAGCTCACAGGGTGATCATAAATTATGAAGCGGTTCTTTGACGCGTACAGCGCCCTCTGGGGCCGGCTGCTCGCAAGGTTCGGTCTCGGGATGCGGGCGAAGCTCATCATCATATTTTTGGTCGTGAAGCTGATCCCACTGGTTCTGGTTACCATCATCGCATGGCAGCAGTTCATCGCGCTGGGCAATGTGCTGCGCGACATTGCGGTCAGCGACTCCAGCGCGGCATTGAACGCAAGCGCTGTGGAAAACATCGAGCGGATGACCACCGACACCGCGCGCAGGGTGGCCACGTTCTTGTATTCCCGCGATGATGACATCCGCTATGTGGCCTCGTTGGAGCCGACGGAGGCAAACTACAGGGCGTTCTGCGAAAACGCCATGCGCAGCGTGGTTGTGCAGAGCGAATGGACACTGTCCGAAGTGGAAATCACCGCCGCTGACGGCACAGTGACCCGGCAGCAGCGCTGGGTAAAGACCGACGAACCGAACGGCGTCGCCGCGGGCGGAAAATCCACCAATGTCGAAAACAACGATATGGGCGGATTCCATTATCAGCAGCCCACGTCCATGCGCTACAAGGATGTGCCCCTGTATGATGAGATCACCTATGTGGACCTCGAGGGCAACGAACGGGTCAAATATGTCACGCCCAACACCACCAAGGTCCATTTTCCGTTATCCAAGGAAAAGCGCAATGTTGCGGACAGGGCGAACACCTATGTAAAAGCTGAGAACTACTTCCAAGAACTCAGCCGGATGAAGCCCGGCGACATCTACGTCTCCGATGTGACGGGCGCCTATGTGGGCAGCAACTACATCGGCATGTACACCCCGGAAAATGTCGCCAAGGCGGCCGCGGACCGCGGCTATGACATCGCATACGACCCCGAGGATCAAGCCTACGCGGGGCAGGAGAATCCCAACGGCCAGCGGTTTGAAGGCATCGTGCGCTGGGCCGTGGCCGTGACGGACGCCGAGGGCAATGCCAAGGGCTACGTCACCTTCGCGCTGAACCACCAGCATATCATGGAATTCGTTGACCACATCACGCCCATGAGCGAGCGGTACACAGAGCTGCCGAGCGCGTTTGAGGGCAACTATGCGTTCATCTGGGACTACAAATGCAGGAGCATTTGCCACCCGCGCCACAACTCCATCGTGGGCTTTGATCCTGAGACCGGCAATCCGCAGGTCCCGTGGCTGGAGACCACCATCTATGAAAGCTGGCAGGCATCGGGCGTCGCGAACTGGTTCGACTATGTAAAGCAGGCGAAACTGCCGCTGTTTGACCACCAATCGCGCACGAAAAAACCCGCAGCCGCGCTGACCAGGGCCGGCATGGTGGGCCTGGACGGGCGCTACCTCAACAACGCGCCGCAGTGCACCGGCTGGATGGATCTGACCGAAAACGGCGGATCGGGTTCGTTCTACATCCTCTGGTCGGGGCTGTACAAGCTGACCACCGCGGGCGCCATCCCCTACTATACCGGCCACTACGCGCCCAGCGAGGAAAATGGCTATTCCAGGCGCGGCTTCGGCATCGTGACCATCGGTGCGGGCCTTGAAGATTTCACCCGTCCGGCCGAAAACACCAAGGTGCGCCTGAACGACGCCGTTTCGACAAACATGTCGGATACCCTGCGCATCCTGCTGCTGACAGTGTCGGTGCTGATCGCGCTGGTGGTACTGGTGGCGATCTGGCTGGCGTCCAACATCACCAGCAGCATCACCAACCTGATCCGCGGCATCTCGCGGTTCCGCGCGGGCGAACGGCACTTCCGGTTCCATTCCGCACAGACCGACGAATTCGGTACGCTGGCCGACTCGTTCGACGACATGGCAGACAGCATCGTAGACAGTGTGCACAGCCCGTTGGCGATCACAGACATGCATGAGCGGATCATCTACATGAACGACCTGGGCCTCGCGCTGTCCCATGCCGCGCTGGAGGATGTCGTCGGCAAACCGTACGGCAACATCACGGTCTATCCGACCAGCAGCAAGTATTACCCGATCTCAGCGCTGGACAAGGGCCTTGAGGCGGAGGTCTACTTTGATCCTGCATCAAAGCGCTACATCAAGGGCGAAGCGAGCTACTTCTACAACAAGGAAGGCCAGAAGGTGGGCTACATCATCGTGACCCACGACGTGACTGAGATGGAGCGCGAACGGCTGAAGATTGAGGAACAGCGAACGCTGCTCGAC
>JAVBTW010000284.1:0-6321 GCA_031555975.1 Eubacteriales bacterium | reverse complement strand
TGTTCTTTTGCTTCCGGCTCAGGTACAGCCGGACGATCTCCTTGCGTTTCTCGTTCGCGGTCATGAAAGACCCTCCTAAGGTCAAGCCTTCTGTGCAAAAGAAAACGTACAGAAGGCTTTGAGTATTCCAACGAAGAGTTCACATCGGATCCCAGACGAAAAACTGTTCATCTTGATATATGGTTCTCCGCAGCCTTCAAACACCCCGAGATGCGTCGATTGGTAGCCTTGACGCTCATGATGCTCTCATATACAGCACAGCCACCTAACCATCCTTCATTCTCTCAACCAGCGCCTGTACCTTTGTCGGCAAGTTGATATCGCGACAGGGGAATGCGGATCTCGATGCGGCACCCGCGTCCAGCGGGCGAATCGATGCGCATGGATGCGTCTGCGCCATATCGCAGGCGCAGCCGCTCTAAAATGCTGTACAGGCCGTAGGCGTGGGAGGGCAAGGGGTTCTCCAGCGCCGCGGTGATCTGTTCCTCAGTCATGCCCACGCCATCGTCCTCCACCGCGATCTGAATGCGGCCCTCTGTGTCCGCGTACACCGTCAGCCGGATGTGACCGGCGTCCAGGCCGACGAAGCCGTGTACAAAGCAGTTTTCCACCAGCGGCTGCAGCAGCATGTTGGGGATCATCTGGTCCCGCAGTGTATCCTCCGCGTCAACCTGCATATCAATCTCCATCTCGCCGCGCAGGGCCTGCAGCGCGACATAGCGCTGCACATGCAGTAGTTCGTGGCCGATGGTCGCCTCGTCACTGCCCGGCTGCAGCGCGATCTTGTAGAACGCTGACAGCGCCTTTATCATCCGGCACACCCTGTCCGCGCCATAGTCCAACGCGACCCACAGGATGCTGTTGAGCATGTTGTAGAGGAAGTGGGGGTTGATCTGAGACCGCAGCAGCCGAATGCGCATCAGCCGATCCTGCGCCTCCATCGCCCGGGTCTGCTCGTTCATCCGCACGAGCTGGTCCAGCATGTGGTTGAAGTGGTGCTCGATCCAGCCCAACTCGTCCTGCCTGGCGACAGGAACGCGGATGCTGAGGTCGCCTTGCTGCACCTGCTTCATGGAGGCGACCAGCCGGTTGATCCGCTTGTGGATGCGCCGATACAACGCGCTTGCCAGCAGCATGCCCGCAATCCCCAGCGCCAGCGACAACAGCGCCGTGCGCCAGGTGAGCTGCGCGACGCTGCGGCCATAGCCGGTCTGGGGCAGCAGCATGGTCAGCGTCCAGCCGGAGGGGGTGATCGGGGTTGTCAGCACTTGGATCGCGTCCTGGGCGGCGTCCTCGATGTAGCGAGTCCAAAGGGCCTGGCCATCGTCCTCGCCGCCGCCCATGGCGACCACCTGGCCGCGCCTATCGGTCAGCGAAAAGAGGGATTCGCCCGTGATGTCCGCATGCGCCAGCAGTTCCTGGTAGCCCAGATAGGGCTGATAGACCATCACATAACCCAGGATCCTGTCAAAATTCTGCATGTCGCGGATGATGCGAACATAGGAAATGCCCTCCTGATAGTACAGCCCACCGGGGGCCATCAGCCGGTTGTGGCCCAGCCACAGCGGGCTTTGGGGCATGCCGTCCGCCGTGAGGGGCAGTGCCTCGCCGGCCAGCGCGGCCTTGAACTCGGCCAGCGAGAGGCTGACAAAGCGGTTGTTGGACAACCACTGCTGCTCGTGGACAAAAACAAGCCTTACGACCTGACCGGCGGACTCACCCTCATAGGATGTGATCAGCGTGCGCAGGGTGCGGATGTCGTCGATGCGCTCGTCCGCGGGATAATCGGACGCCGCCTTCTTCAGCACGGACACCACGCGCTCGTCCGTCGCCACCTTATCCGCCGTGGTGACAATCGCCGAGAACGCGTTTTTCAGCGCGCTGCTCGCTTCCCGCATCGACATTTCGCCGGCGCGGGTGCTGATCTGGGTGTAGGCGTCCACCGCATTCTGACGCAGAAACAGGCTGATCAGGCAGAGCGGAATCAGCAGCGCCACGCTGGCAATGAGCCCCAACTGCCCGTGCAGCGTGGTGGGCCAGAGCGATCGGCGCATTGGTCGGGCACCTCCTGTCTGATGTCGCCCGGACTCACATCCGGCGGAACTTGCTGGGGTTCATGCCGTGATGGCGCTGAAACACCTTGGAGAAGTGGCGCACATCGTGATAGCCCACCGCCTCGCTGACCTCGGCCACCGTCATGTTGGTCTGGCCCAACATCAGCGCGGCGGATTCCATGCGGCACTGGGTCAAGTACTGGCTGATGGTCTGGCCGACCTCCTTGCGGAACAGCGTGCTCAGGTAGTTGGGCGTGAAGTACACCGCTTGGGCCAGGCTTTCCACGGTCAGGTTCTCCATGTAGCGGCTCTGCAGAATGTGCATCACGTCGCGGATGATGCGCGAGGGCTGGTTGCCGGACAATGCGGTGGATGGTCCTTGATGTTGGGCCGCCGCGTGGCGCAGCGCGTTGGTCAGTTCCTCCATGTCGATGGGCTTTTCCAGAAAATCCAGCGCACGCAGCTGAATGGCCTTGCGATAATCCGGCGCTTCGGCATAAGCGCTCATGAAGATGAGATGGCAGTGGGGCACGGCCTCGTGAACCAGCACCGCGCCGCTGATGCCGTCCAGGCCGGGCATGCGCACGTCCGTCAACAAAATGTCGGGCTGCTCCTGACGGCACAGC
Organism: Eubacteriales bacterium; assembly: GCA_031555975.1. Lineage (GTDB taxonomy): Bacteria > Bacillota > Clostridia > Christensenellales > Aristaeellaceae > JAJDGF01. The sequence continues at coordinate 3,641 of JAVBTW010000284.1, read as the reverse complement.
GACAGGGCGTCCAGACCGTTGTAGGCGATGCCCGCGACTTCAAGCCCCAGCGCAGCCCAATCGATGTGCTGGCGCACGCCGTGGATGAACAGCCTATCGTCATCCACCAACACAATTCGGAGCATACCCATCCCCCACCTCTCCACGCCCGAAAACCGCCGCTGCCGACCGGCAGTCAACGGTCCATTGCATGTGCTATGTTCAACCTGCGGCAGCGCGTTTCCTGCTCACTTAACCCATGTTTGTAGAAAACAACACTTTTTCGTAGCCGTAATACGGTGTATATATCGGTTTTATAATCTATAATGCACACATGGTCGAGCAACATTTCGCTCAGGAAGGCGGTAGAGCCGATGACACACAGCACCCGGCGCGTCAGCAACGCCCGCTATATCCGGCTGAACTGGCAGTTGTACTTGCTGCTGCTGCCCGCGGTGCTGGCGACGCTGCTGTTCAAGTATGTGCCCATGGGTGGGCTGTTCATCGCGTTTCAGGACTTCAACATCTTCGACGGCATCTGGGACAGCCCGTTCGCCGGGATGAAGCACTTCGCGAACCTGCTCACGGACCGCTACTTCCTGCTGACGCTGCGCAACTCGTTCATCATCAGCTTCTACAAGCTGCTGTTCATCTTCCCTCTGCCGATCCTGCTCGCGATCCTGCTGAACGAAGTGCGGTTGCTGCCCTACAAAAAGCTGGTTCAGACCACGGCGTACCTGCCGCACTTTTTGTCCTGGTCCATCGTCTATGGTGTGTTCTATACGCTGCTCACGGCCAACGGTCCGGTGAACGATCTGCGCCATTTTCTGGGGCTCCCGCGCGTGCCATACTTCGTCACTGCCTCCGCGTTCCGCTCGGTGCTGGTGTTTACGGACGCCTGGAAGACGGTGGGCTGGGGCTGCATCGTGTATTTGGCCGCGCTGACTTCCATCGATCCGCAGCAGTACGAGGCCGCGCGCATCGACGGCGCGGGCAAGCTGCGTCAGATCTGTCACATCACGCTGCCGGGCATCCGGTCCACCGTGGTGATCATGCTGATCCTGCGCCTGGGCAGCCTCATCAGCGCCGGGTTTGAGCAGGTGTTCATCATGTACAACCCCACGGTGTACGACGTGGCCGACATCCTGGACACCTACGTCTACAGAACGGGCCTGGGCCAGCAGAACTTTTCCTACGCCTCGGCGGTGGGCCTGTTCAACTCGCTGGTCAGCCTGACGCTGGTGCTGTCCAGCAACTGGGCGGCCAAGCGCTGGTTCGGGCACTCCATGTGGTAGGATGAAAGGGAGGGAACTCCATTGAAGGACACGACGGGTGAAAAGGTCTTTTCGGTGGTGAACGCGCTGGTGCTGCTGCTGGTGCTGCTGGTCACGCTGCTGCCGTTCGTGCATGTGGTGGCCAAGTCGTTCAGCGCCAGCCGGTTCGTCATCGCGGGCGACGTCGGGCTGTGGCCCAAGGGCTTCACGCTGGACGCGTACCGGTTCTCGTTCAACAACACGCCCGTGCTGCTCGCATTCCGCAACACCCTTCTGATCACCGGGATCGGCACGCTGCTGTCGCTGTTGGTCGAGTCCGCAGCCGCGTATCCACTGTCGGTGAGCGGGCTGCGTCTGAAGAAGCCGATCATGTACTTCTTCGTGTTCACAATGCTGTTCTCTAGTGGGCTCATTCCGGGGTTCCTGCTGATGCGTTCGCTGGGCCTGCTGAACAACCGCTGGTCAATGATCCTGCCGCACCTGTTGAGCGTGTTCAACCTGATCTTGCTCAAGAACTACTACGAGGGGCTACCCGAGTCGGTGAGCGAGTCGGCCATGATCGACGGGGCGGCGCCCATCCGGATCTGGCGCAGCATCGTGCTGCCCATGTCCACGCCGATTCTGGCCACGGTGGCGCTGTTCTCGGCGGTGGGATTCTGGAACTCCTACTTCAACGCCATGCTGTATCTGTCCGACCCCAAGCAGATCACACTGCAACTGTTCCTGGTCAACCTGGTGCGCCAAGCCGATCTGGTGGATTCCATCACATCCGAGATCATGGTGCCGCCGGACACGGTGCGGGCTGCCACGGTGGTCATCGGCGTGACGCCCATCCTGCTGGTGTATCCGTTCGTGCAGCGCTATTTCGTGGCAGGCATCACATTGGGCTCGGTGAAGGGATGAAGGGCGCACGCGCGCCTTTCCACATAGAAAAGGAGGCTATCCCATGACGAAGAAGCTCTTATCCCTGATGTTGGTACTGGTGCTGCTCGGGTGCGGCGCGGTCGCTTGCGCCGAGGCCAAGCCCGCTCTGCGATACCTAGGCCGGGACGCGACGTTCGACCTGGCCAACAGCCCGATGATCCCGATCCTGAAAGACATCACCGGCTATCCGATGGAGTTCGAGGCGCTGCCCGCGGGCGACGAGGGGCTGACCAAGATGATGCTCCTGCTGTCCTCGGGCACCCCGTACGACCTGGTCAACGCCAATCCGATCCATTTTGACAACGCGTTGGCGGCCCGGGCGGTCATGCCGCTGGACGACCTGCTGCAGCTGGCTCCGGCGCTGCTGGAAGCCGTGCCCAAGGACAGCCCCAGTTGGGAGCGCGTCACCGGCGAGGACGGCAAGATCTACGGCATTCCGCAGCTCGCGCCCACCGGGGGCCCCGTGAACGCAATCGCCGTGCGCAAGGACATCCTGGACGCGCTGGGCTTGGCGCTGCCGACCACGCCGGATGAGCTATACAACGTGCTGACCGCCATCAAGAGCGCGCACCCGGACATGATTCCGCTGACCACCTCCGACATCTGCGAGCTGCCCGCCATCATTAGCGCGTTTGGCGTCTACGAGACATGGAAGCCGGTGGATGGCAAGTATCTGCCCGTGCAACTGCGCCCTGAGACCAAGACCTACTTTGAGTACGTGCGCAAGCTGTACCAGGAGGGACTGCTGGACGCCGAGTTCCCGGCGAACAACAGCTCGGCCAGGCTGTCGAAGTTCACGTCCGGCCAGGCGGCCATGACCTTCTTCGGCTCCTGGGAGGGCCCTGGATTCTACAGCGCGCTCGAAGAGGCGGTGCCGATGGCGGAGGTCGCCTACCTGCCCTTCCTGAAGGAAAAATCGGGCAACGCGGGTGTGCAGGTGGACATCGGCCTGGAGAAGATCAGCTTCATCCCCAAGACCGCATCGAACCCCGAGGCCGTCATGGACTATGTCAACGAGTTCATGAAGCACTTCAAGGAGATTTACATCGGGCCCGAGGGCGTGGATCACGAGATCGTGGACGGCGAGTACCGCCCGATCATGCCCGCGTTCGCCGTACACGACACGGTGTGGTGGTTCATGCCGGCCATCGACGAGGCCAACGCGCCCGAGTGGTGGAAGGCGCGCGTGCGCAAGAGTCCCGAGGTGGAGCGCGGCTACATGGACACCTTCGCGCTAAAGGAGCAGCCGGGGCTGACCGTCATCAACAACCCGCTGCTGACGCTCAAACCCAACGACGAGCTGTCCAAGTTGAGCACCACCGCGACGACCAACTGGAACGACGAGATGATCAAGTTTATCACCGGCGCGGTGCCCGCGGAGGCGTATGACAAGGCGGTGGAGAACTGGAAGGCCGACGGCGGCGAGCGCATTGTGGAGATCGTGAACGCGCTGCTGGCCGAATA
>JAVBTW010000294.1:0-5055 GCA_031555975.1 Eubacteriales bacterium | reverse complement strand
TCCACTTTCGTCAACGAGACCAGCTATCCGGTCTTTATCGGCATCGGCGAGCCGAAAAAGAACCTGGCGCTGATCAGCGAGTCATTTCGAGAAGCGCGCCGCGCCATCGATGTGGGCCGCATCTACAAGAAGGACAGTCATGTGTTCGTGTTCAGAAAGCTGCTGCTTGAACGGTTCCTGGCAGACGTGCCGGTGGACATGAGCCAGCGCTACAACGCGATGATGTTTAACCGCAAGACGACGCGCCTGTTCAACGAAGAGATGCTGCACACCATCGAAAAATTCTTCGAAAACAGCCTGAATCTGTCGGAAACCGCGCGCCAGATCTACATCCACCGCAACACGCTCGTTTACCGGCTGGACAAGGTACAGCGGATCATTGGCCTGGATTTGCGCGCGTTTGACGACGCGGTCACTTTCAAGATGATGATGCTGCTGGGCAAGAACACCGCCGAGCGCGCGAAGCTCCGGTAAAGACTCATAAGCCATGATTCCTGCCGCATACCTTCCCATTGGGCGTCCAAGCCATGCGAGCAGAGGCGATGCCCGATGGAGGATAGTCAATGAAAAAGAACACGCTCGTGGTCGCGTCGGTGTGCTGGATGCTGGTGCTGGTTGTGTTTGCGACTGCATTTTTGACGATGCAGGTGATGGGTTACCGGCCGCAGGAGGCCATCCTTTCCGGGCTCGACAAGGGCAGCGAACAAGCGCTCAGCGCGCGGTACGCGCGGCTTGAAGAGGTGCGGCAGATCCTGATGACCAAGTATTACACGGAACTTGACGAGGATGAGTTGTTGCTGGGCGCGGTTCGCGGCATGATGGCGGCCACGGGCGATCCCTACACATACTATTCCACGCCGGAAGAGCATCTGGAGTCCATCAACCACATGCGCGGCAACTATGAGGGCATCGGCCTTGTGATCAGTATGGACACCAATCATCAACTGGCCGTGCTGCGCGTGTTCCCGGACTCTCCTGCCGAAGCGGTGTGCATACAGCCCGGTGACCGGATCATCAAGATCAACGGCGCCGATGTGAACGCATCGACCGACAAGGCCATGAAGGACGCCATCGCCATGATCAAGTCCGCGGAGGACCCAAAGATCGCGATCACACTGCTGCGCGGCGCGGAGCCGGTTGAGGTCATCGTCACGCGCGGCCAGATCAGCCAGGCGCGAACCGCTCACCGCATGCTGGACGACGCCATCGGCTACATTGCCATCTATGAGTTCATGGGCGACGATGTGGCGGGCTTTGAGCGCGCCTTAAACGACCTGAAGGCGCAGGGCATGAAGGCGCTGGTCATCGACGTGCGCAACAACCCGGGCGGCATCCTTGGCGACGTGGTCACCATCGCTGACCGGCTGCTTCCCGCAGGCCTGGTGGTGTACACGGAGGATCGCGAAGGAAAACGCGATGAATACTTCTCGGACGATGACTGCCTCGGACTGCCGATGGCGATCCTGATCAACGGCATGTCAGCCAGCGCCTCTGAGATCTTGGCTGCCGCGCTGCAGGATTACGGAGTCGCCACTGTCGTGGGTGAGACCACGTTCGGCAAGGGCATCGTACAGGAACCGATCCCGTTCCCTTCGGACGGCGCGGAGATGCAGCTCACCATTGCCAGCTACTACACGCCGAAGGGCCGCAGTTTGCATGGCGTGGGTGTGACCCCGGACGAGGAAATCAAGCTGGGCGAAGGCGTCGATCCGACAGACGCGGAACTGAACCCTGACCATGACGCGCAGCTCAAACGCGCGGTCCAGGTCCTTCAAAAGCAACTACGGACACAATAGGGGAGTGCGTGAGTCATGGGCGAATCCACGGAGCGTGGGATCCATCTGCGCTGGGCGCTTCCATACTTGACGGGGCTACTGGCACTGGCGCTGATGCTGATTCCACAACTCTGGTTGAGTGACGCGTATCACTTGATCGTGCGCGCGGCGCTTGCCGGACTCAGCGTCTATCTGGCCGCCACGCGCTCCGCGCGTCAGGCCATCTTCTTTACGCTGACGATGGCCGCCTGCGCTTGGCTGCTGGATTTGAACGAAGGCGCGATGATCGCGTTTTTTGCGGCGGCGGGGATCATCCTCGTGTTGGCAGTGGGGCGTTTGCACGGTCCCGTCTACGCCAGGGTCGCGGTGGGCTGTTTGATTGGCGCGGTGGTCCTGGTCGGCTGCATGGCCGGTTTGATGCTGTGGCGGAAAGAGAGCGGCCTGGTCAAGGCGCTGCAGTTCGGATTAGCCAGCGAATGGCAAACCATCATCGCGGTGTTCATCGGCGCGACAGTCGGCGGATACCTCGCAAACCGGAAGGCAGTCTAAGCAAAAAGGTGAGCGCAAGCCCACCTTTTTCCTGTTGGAGACCGGTCAGGTTTGCGCGTTAGCCCCGCTGGGCGCGCACGATCCTGTGCATCTCGTCCCATTTTAGCTCCATATCTCGCACCAAGGCGAACTGGTTTCTGGCGCGGTCTAGGTTGTGGTTTTCTCTGTGCACTTTAAAGTACACATCCCCGTTTAGGTGATCGGTCAAAAACCGCAGCCCGCATTCCAGCGTCATCAGCTTTGCGCCCATGGGCAGCAACGCAATCTCAGCCTCAGTCAAGGCGTCGCCGACAGCGGAAAGGTACCCCCGCGTATAGGCCTCGAACATCGGCAGCGACAAGGCGACATTCGAAAGGTCCGTTTCATCCTCGGCGGCCGTATTGGCCCCAAAGCGGATGGAATCCCCAAAGTCGTACGCCGCCAATCCAGGCATCACGGTGTCCAGGTCGATGACGCATACGCCTTCGCCGGTCTCCGCATCCATCAGGATGTTGTTCAGCTTGGTGTCGTTGTGGGTCACGCGCAGCGGCAAATTGGCGTCAATCAAGGCGCGCACTTCCGTTTCGTACCGCAGCGCAAACGCAAGTTCCGGCTGCACTGTGTGCTTGCGCCCGGCGCGGTTCTCGTCGATCGCTAGGAGAAGCTGCCTGAACCGGTCCGGCGTGTCGTGGAAATGGGGGATGGCTTCATAGAGTTCTGCAGCCGGGAAGTCCGCCAACTGGCATTGAAACCATCCGAAGCGCTCTCCGGATCGGCCGAACAGCGCAGGGCTGTCAGGCAGGTCAAAGGAGACCGTGTGCTCCACAAACCGGTACACGCGCCAATAATCACAGTCCGCGTCCATGTGATAACACCGGCCGTCCAGCGTGGGCATGAGGGTCAGTGTTTGACGCAATGGATCGCCGCCCTCATTGCGGATCTTCTCCGCCAGGTGCAAGGTCACGCGCCTGATATTCTCCATCACCTGATCAGGGCGCTTAAAGACGTATCGGTTCAAGCGCTGCAAGATGAACCGACCGCCGGGTGTCGTTGTCAGGTAGGTGTCGTTGATGTGTCCGTTGCCATAGGGCTCGACGGTTCGCGGCCCGTCGGGCAGCGCGAAGGCGTACGAAACATGCAAAGCTCGTTCATTCATGCGGAAAACTCCTTATTCGGTGAGGTACACAGCCTTGATTATAGCGTTTTTCCCACATTTCGTCCAGTGCTTCACCCAGGTTTCACAACTGAACAGGTTGTGCCAAACAATTGACGCAGTTTTTTTATTGACGCAATCCCCAATTCCTATTATAATGGTAATGTATTATTTCTGGTAACATCTGGTAGGAGGGTACATACATGATCTTTCGCGGTCTCCGGTTTGTGTCGATTCTGGCGCTCTGTGCGCTGTTGTTCACGCCCGTGAACGCTCTGGCAGAACAGCCAGCGACGGTACCCGTCAAAAAGGTGCAGTTCACCAAGTCGGGCGGCTCGCTCAACGTGGGCGCTTCCTACGATCTGAATCAGCTCCTGAAGGTGAGTCCGGCAACGGCGACCAACAGGGCAGTGACCTGGTCCAGCGCGGACGAAAACATCATCCAAATCTCCGACCAAGGCATCGCGACCGCGGTGCGCGACGGCACCGTGCTGATCACGGCAACCTCCAAGGACAACACCGCTCTGCGCGCCTCGATCAAGATCAAGGGCGTGGCGGAGCGCGTCAAGAGCATCAAGCTGGACAAGGTCAACGTCGTCGGGAATCAAGGCGAGGACTTCGTCGTGAAAGCGACCATTTCGCCCTCCGATGCCACGTTTCAAGACATCGTGTGGACCAGTGGCAATGAGGCTGTTGCCAAAGTGGACCAGACCGGCAAGGTGACTGCCATTGGACCGGGCACAGCCGTCATCACCGCAGCCACTGACCTGGGCCGCGCCACCTGCAAGATGGCCGCCCATGTGCGCGGCGGCAATATGCGCACCATCAAGATCAGTTCCATGGGCGATACCGTACTGGGCGGTGACAAGAAGTCCGTGAAAAAGGCCGATAAGCCCATCGGTGACGGTCTCACCAGCTGGCTGCGTTTTCAGAAGTTCTACAATGCGTTCGGCCCGGGCTACTTCCTGGCCGGCGTGCGCGGCGTGTTGGCCGCTGATGATCTTAGCATCGTCAACTTTGAAGGGACGATCACCTCCGCCACGAAACCCGAGGTCAAGACATACGCGTTCAAGGCAAAACCGGAATACGTTCAGGTTTTGACGCAAGGCAGTGTGGAAGTCGCCGTGCTGGCCAACAACCACAGTTATGATTACTTCAATAAGGGTTACAACGACACGCGAAAGTATCTCAGGAACGCAGGCATTGCGGCCGTCGGTTTTAACAGCGGCGGCGCGGTGGTCCGCAATGTCAACGGCGTGACGGTCGGCATCGTGGGATTCAAATACCCGGTTTCGAAGAGCGCGGTCTCGTACGCGATCAGATACCTGAAAAAGACCAAGAAGTGTGAAGTGGTCATCGCGCAATTCCATTGGGCATCCAGCAAGGAATGGACAAACAAGATCACGAGCAATGAGAGTTCCATGGCCCGCTATGCGGTCAGCAAGGGCGCGGATCTGGTCGTCGGCCATCACAAGCATCAGGTATCCGGCATCGAGCGCTACAAAGATAAGATGATCGCTTATGACGTGGGCAACTTTGTTGCCATGATCCGCACGTCCATCGATGGCAAAGTGCTGGACAAGGCCTCAATGATCTATC
>JAVBTW010000092.1:0-20784 GCA_031555975.1 Eubacteriales bacterium | reverse complement strand
CTGTACTGCGGCACTGAGAGCGGCGACGAGCTGCTGGAAAACCTGGAATCGGCGTTGAAGTTGCTGGGCTGATCAAGCGCAAAGCGTGTGCGCACACCAATCTGTGACACCAGGAGACAGCATAGTATCCCCAGGCACCCGCTTGTCATCCTGAGCATAGCGAAGGACCTCCCCGCCGCAGCGACGTTCCTTGCATGGAACGTCCGCTCACGCGGAGGAGGTCCTTCGCTACGTTCGGGATGACAAATGGGTGCTCGGGTTAAAATGAGCGCTCACGATGACAGCGCACTTGTAGAACGCGTGAGCAGTCCTTACTTGTACGTGCCCAGTTCCAATCCCTTTTTGATGAAGTACAAGTAGCTATCATAATCCACTGTCTTGGGGATGGAATGATCGCTGTGCAGCATATAGCCATAGCCCTTCATCGCGGTTGGAATCTTTTTTTCAAGTTCAGCGTCGATGATGGCGCGGTCGTTCGAATACAGCGTACGCACGTCGATGCCGCCCATCAGCGCGATCTTATCGCCCCATTGCTCGTGAATGCGCAGCAGGTCCATGCCGGCCTTGATCTCGATGACCTGCAGACAGTCAATGCCCGCCTCGATCATGTGCGGCAAGAGCGGTTCCACGAATCCGCAGGAATGCATGATGACCGGAAGCCCCCGCTTGTGGGCGTAGGCGCACGTCAGCTTGTGCGCGGGCTGGATCAGTTCACAGTACATTTTGGGCGACATGAACGGACTCAGCTTGTAGCCCATGTCCTCGTAGAACCAGATGCCGTCTGGCTCGCCCTCTTCTTCAAACAGGATGTCCATCAGATCGCACGTCAGCTGGGCATAGGTATCCGCCATCTCTTTGACCCAATCGGGGTCCAGCACCATGCCTGCAAGCATGTGTTCATGGCCGCAGACCGGATGAATGGATTCAAACACATTCACGCCACTCCAGCAGAAGAAACGGCCCGCGTCGGCGGCAGCTTTTTTTGCGTTTCTGTAGCCCTCGAAGTTGATGCGCCGGCGGTCCGCTTTGAGCTTGTCCTTGATCCGCTCGTCCCAATCCTCGCGCTCTTGCACGGAAAAGTCCACATGTTCGGGCGTGGTGTCGTGGTGTTTGTGGCGGCGCAGCGTGGCGCCATTGCCGTCCAGGAGCGTCACGGTGTCCGCGGTCTCGGCCACGACCCGCTGCTCGAAGTCCAGGTCAGCGACCAGATTAAACGCCCAGCATTCCTGCATGTCGAATCCAAAATGATCCTCAAAGCTCTCGCCCTTGGGCAGGTAACCTTTTGCGCGCCAAGCCTGATAGGTGTCGTCCCAGAAATGCTCATACAAACCAATGCGGTCCACGGGCTGGTGATTCAGAATCGCTGTGATGCGCTCTTTGCCGGTCATGATGGCTCCTCCTATGGGATATAGATTCTATTTATTATTATCGGTGAAGAGCGCGGAATTGTCAATTCATTTCTCGACCGCGGCTGCCGGTCACAATTCTGTCGGGATGCCGCCGTTGTATTGTGAGTATGACATGCGGTACTTCATTGGGCTCATGTGGGTGCACTTGTGAAAAGTGCTGGAAAAGTGGCTGACAGTGGAAAACCCCACCAACTCCGCAATCTCGCTGACCGCAAAATTGCTCGTCAGCAACAGGTGCTGGGCCTTGTCGATGCGGCAACGGGTCACATAGCCGCTGATGCTCTCAAGTGATCTCTTGGCAAACAGCCGCGAAAGGTGGCTGTAGCTGACGTGTACGGCTTCCGAGATGTCCCGCACAGACAAAGGCTCACAGCAGTGTTGCTGGATGTAGTTGACGGCCGCGTTGATGATGGCCGTCTCGGCATCGGCGCTCATGGTTTGCGAATCGGCGATGCCCGGGTTTTGGTAGGCCTGCGACATCATGAGCAGCAGCGACGCAAACTGCAGTTTCAACTGAGTTTCGCTGCTGTGTGCATTCGCCATTTCGATCATCGCACGAAACCGGCCCAGTAGCGCTCCGCCTTCATCGCTGATGGGGAACGGTGGCGCATTGTGAAGCGTGGTCCACAGCGCCTCGATTTCCGGGTTGAGGGTTTCTTGATCGTTTCGGACCATCGCCCAGCGCAGCGCGAAGCCATGGTGCTCCGTCATGGGGCAGGGCTTTCTGTTCGAGTGCGCATGCATGACGCCGGGCACCATCAGGTAGTATTGGCCAGCGTTGTATGTGCGCTCCAGCCCATTGATGACCGTGTTCTGGCCGCCGTCGGCGATGTAGTGGAACTCAAAGAAGTCGTGCCGGTGGGGATGGGGAAGGGCCATCATGGAGGATTCGGTATAGCGAATGCCCTGGATCTGGATGTGCAGTTGGTCGATGTTGACGCATTGAAAACAGATGCCTTGAAGCGCGCCCAGCGATTCGTAAGTGAGCCATCCGCGATCCATCTTACCACGGCTCCCTTCTGATTGGGTTGCTGGTTTCGTTTCGGTTTATTGGATTTATTATACCAAATGTCCGGCGAAAAAGCATTAAAATGATAGAATCTGGCAAATAAATGATGAAATCACGAAAAAAACTTTCGCCGTTTCGTGATAGGATGGTAGCAGTGGAGGCCGCTCGGTTTGTGGCGTCCAGGTGTACCACCAACGAAAAGTGCAGGAGGTTGTGTTCATGAGGAAATGGTCTTTGTTGCTTGTCGCCGCACTGCTGCTCTCCCTGTTTGGCGGATTCGCGCTCGCCGAGGAACCTGTCGAGATCGTCATCTGGGGCATCGATCCGCTCGCCGTGGGCGCGGGCAATCAAGAGATGCTGGACGCGCTCGCAACCGCGTTCCCGAACGTCAAGGTGACCCCGCAGACCATGCCCGCGTCCGGCGGTTACGACACCCAGGACCTGAGCAAGTTCACGGCTGCGATCGCTGCCGGCAACCCGCCGGACATCGCGGTTTTGAACGGCCCATTCATCATGGAGGTCGCCGCACGCGACGCGCTGACTCCGATGAATGAGTATCTGGACACGTTGGGCATCGACATCAGCAAGGAGTATTACGACTACACCGTCAAAGAGATGACTTTCCAAGGCAAGGTGTGGGGCCTGCCTTCCGGCGTGGACGACCGCATCCTGTACTGGAACAAGGACATGTTCGCGGCCGCGGGCCTCGATCCTGAGCAGCCACCCAAGACCTGGGACGAACTGCTTGCCTTTGCCGAAAAGCTGACCATCAAGGACGACAACGGCAACTTTAAGCAGATCGGTTTTATCCCGAACTACGGCAACTCTTGGCTCTACCTGTACGCCTCGCAGAACGGCGGCAAGTTCTTGTCCGAGGACGGCAAGACCTGCACGATGAACGACGCAGGCACCATCGAGGCGCTGGAGTTCATGGTGAAGGGCTATGACCTGCTGGGCGGCGCAGAGCTCGTGAACGCCTACAAAGACTCGTTCCAGACCAGCGCCCAGGGTCCGTTCCTGACGGGCCAGGTGGCGATGGTGATCGACGGCAACTGGTTCCTGTCGGACCTTGCGCGCTACAGCCCGGACCTGAACTATGGCGTGACCATGCCCCCGACGAAGACCGGCGAAGGCGAGCTGACCTGGTCCGGCGGCTGGGCCTATGGCATCGCGAAGGGCGCCAAGCACCCCAAGGAAGCCACCGAGATCATCCATTGGCTGACCACGCAGGGCGTACTGGAGCAGATGAAGGGCCAGAAAGCGTTCAACGACGAGAACGGTTACAACACCTTTCCGAACCTGTGCGCCAGCCCCGCCACGAACGATCAGTTGTACGCCACATATGTCAAGGATTTCCCCGTGGAGAACATCCGCAGTACCTATGAATTCTGCGTCAATGCGCTGAAGGATTCCATCTGCCTGCCCGTTTCGCCGGTTGGCCAGCTGCTGTGGACCGAGCACGCGCGCGCCATCGACGAAGCCATCTACCATCAGGGCGAGCCCAAGGACATCCTGGACAAAGCCGCCAAGAAGGTGCAGCGCGAGCTGGATAAGTTCTGGGCGACAAACGAGGCGTTCTGATCACCTGACTCCTTTTGCGGTCCGGCAGCTGATTCGGCCGCCGGACCGCCTGTCTTGAACCAACACTATGCAAGGGGTGGGTGATGAGGATGACCAGCACAGCGGGCCGCACAAAAGGCAGAAGCGCCAGACGGCGCATGCTGTTTGACAACCTGCAGGGCTGGGCCTTTGCCGCGCCGTGGATCATCGGTTTTCTCCTGTTTACGCTGTATCCGATCATCATGTCGGTATACTACAGCCTGACCGACTATGACGTGCTGAGGCCGCCCTACTTTATCGGGAACCTGAATTATCTGGACCTGCTCGAGGACGAACTGTTCTGGCGCAGCCTGTGGAACACGGTGTACTATGTGCTCCTCAGCGTGCCGCTGGGCATTGCGTTGGGGCTTGCGATCGCGCTGCTGCTGAACGCCGAAATCAAGGGCATCGCGGTATACCGTACGCTGTTTTACCTGCCGAGCATTGTGCCTGTGGTCGCCAACTCCATACTGTGGCTCTGGATTTTTAATCCGCAGTTCGGACTGTTGACCAACTTGGTCGTTAGCCTCGGACTTCGCGCGCCGGGCTGGCTGTCCGATCCGAGATGGGCTAAGAACTCGTTGGTGATGATGTCGCTGTGGAACGCAGGCAGTGGCATGATCATCTATCTGGCGGGCCTGAAGAACGAGCCGCGCGTGTACTACGAGGCCTCCGAGCTGGACGGCGCGGGACACTGGACGCGGTTTTGGCGCATCACGCTGCCGATGCTATCGCCGACGCTGTTCTTTCAGCTAATCATGAGCATGATCTATGCGTTCCAGGTGTTTACCGAGGCGTTTATCATGACCAACGGCGGTCCGAACGACGCCACGCTGTTCTATGTGTATTATTTATACAACAACGCGTTCCGGTTCTGGAAGATGGGCTACGCTTCCGCGCTTGCCTGGGTGTTGTTTGCGATCATCATGGCGCTGACGGGCATCAACTTCCTGGTGTCGAAGTACTGGGTCAACTATGATCAATCGTGAGAAAGGAGGATTGCACATGACAAAGCCACGGCGCGTACTCATCTCAAAGACAGTCCTCCACACGGTGCTCGTGTGCGGATCCATCGTGTTCTCATTCCCGCTGGTTTGGCTGATCTCTACCTCGCTCAAGCCGGACACGCAGATTTTCGTCATTCCGCCGCAGCTGATTCCCAACCCCGTGGTGTGGGAGAACTATGTCGGCATGTGGAAGTACTTTCCGTTTATGACCTTTTTGATGAACACGGTGTTTGTCGTGTTCATGAACATGGTCGGTACGCTGCTGACGGCGCCGATGGTCGCCTACGCGTTTGCCCGGCTGCGCTGGAAGGGGCGGGGCGTCGTGTTTGCGGTGCTGTTGGGCACGATGATGCTGCCGGATCAGGTGACAATGGTGCCGCTGTATGTGTTCTTCAACCGGCTGGGCTGGATCAACACGTTCTACCCGCTATGGATTCGGGCTTGGTTTGGCGGCAAGGCGCTGAATGTGTTCCTGCTGCGCCAGTTCATGATGACGATCCCGGGCGAACTGGAAGAGAGCGCGCTGATTGATGGTGCGGGCCGGATGGTGATCTACACCCGGATCATGCTACCGCTGGTGATCCCGGTGCTGATGACGGTGGCAATCTTCACGTTCAAGGACGCCTGGAACGATTTCATGGGCCCGCTTCTGTACATCAATGACAGCGCCAAGTATACGCTGTCGCTGGGGCTTCGGGTGTTCCAACAGGCTGCGGGCACAAACCAAACACAATATGGCATGATGATGGCCGCGACGGTCGTCATGACGCTGCCGGTGGTGGTATTCTTCTTCATCGGACAGAAACAGTTCATTGAGGGCGTCGTACTGACGGGCCTCAAAGCATAGGGGAGGACGCATGAACGACTATATCAAGGCGGCACTGTACCAACACCCGGACAAGCTTCCGATCTCTGTCAATTTTCTCCCCGCCACATGGCAGCGCTACGGCGAGCGGCTCAAGGAAATCCAATCGCGTCACCCGTCCATCTTCGGTCAGGTGTCCGCGCAGGACGAAGTGAAGTATTTCACACCGCCGTCCTACCACGCGGGCAAATTCACAGACGCCTGGGGCTGCGAATGGGAAAACATCAAGGAGGGCTACGAGTCCATCGTGACCGGCCATCCGCTCAAAGAACGCGAGGACATTCACACGCTCAAGGCGCCCACCGTGGACATGGGGTTTCCGCACGGGTTCATGTTCCTGCGGCTGACGGACCTGCGCGGGTTTGAAGAGGCAATGATCGACTTCTTTGAGGAGCCGCCGGAACTGCAGCAGCTCATCGACATCGTGTGTGACTACAATGTGGATCAGGCAAAGAAGCTGGTCGCCCGGGAAAAACGCGATGTGTATTTCTTCGGCGACGACAACGGCATCCAGCATTCGCTGCCCATCAATCCGGTCACCTGGCGCAAGTATCTCAAGCCCGCGTACAAGCGCATCTACGACGTGATCCACGAGGCAGGCGCGCTGGTGTACATGCACACGGACGGTTGCATCTGGCCCGTCATTCCCGACATGAAGGAAGCCGGCGTCAACATCCTGAACCCGCAGATTCGCGCCAACGGCTTGGATCATTTGGTCGATACTTGCAAGGGCAAACTGTGCATCAACCTGGACCTCGACCGGCAACTGTTCCCGTTCGCGACGCCGGAAGAAGTGGAAAAGCACATCTGGGAATGCACAAGCGCGCTGTATCTGCCGGAAGGCGGGCTGATGCTCACCGCGGAGTGCGCGGCGGATGTACCCATCGAGAACATCGAGGCCATCTGCCAGACGATGGAGCGCTGCGCGGATTACAAGGGCTGAGCCTATCGAAGCATCCGACACATGATGGGGGCTGCCGCGCTGCATTTTGCGAGCGCGACAGCCCCTCTTGGCATGGGATCATCATTTGGCTCACGCCTGCATACTGGGCACCAGTTCGCTCTCGGCCACTGCGTCGCCCAACGCCTCGGTGAGCTGGCCTACGCGTCCACTCATGTTCTCCCTGGCCACAGACAGCATCAGCTTGATTCGGTTTTCCTGATTGACGCGCGTCGCGCCGGGATCGTAGTCCACCGCGACAATGTTGGCCTGTTCGTGCCGGGTCCGGATCTTTCGGATCATGCCCTTGCCCACGATGTGGTTGGGGAGGCAGCCAAAGGGCTGCGCGCAGACGATGTTCGGGTAACCAAGCTCCGTCAGCTCCATCATCTCCGCGGTGAGCAGCCAGCCTTCGCCCATTTTGCAGCCGTAGCCGATGACGCCGTCGACAAGCTGTTTTAACTTTTCGTACGGCGAAGGCGCGACGAACCTGCCGCTCCGCTTCACGGCATCAATAAGCGCGGACTCCATCTTGCCCAGGTACTTCATGGCCATTTCAAAGGCGCCTTTTTTCAGGCCACTGCCGCCATATAGCTTGATGTCCTCCAGCCGATTGTCCACCTTAAACAGCATGAACGCCATCATGCCGGGCACCATGGTTTCACAACCCTGCTCATACAGAAACTGCTCCAGGCCGTTGTTTGCAAGCGGGGAATACTTGACATAGATCTCGCCCACGACGCCCACCTTGGGCTTCACCTCGCCTGAGATCTTGATGGCGCGAAAGTCCTGCACGATTTCGTCAAACCGCTTGCGCATGGCCGTTGCTGAATAGTCCTCGCCCTTTGAAAAGGCGTCCTCCAGCTTGCTGATCCAGCGCTCTACCATGCAGTCCGCCTCGCCCACGGTCAGCTCATAGGGCTTGACCTGATTTTTCAGCAGCATCAGCAGGTCGCCGTAGACCAGCCCCGCCAGCGCTTTGCGGATCATGGGAAAGGTAAACTTGAACCCGCTGTTGGCTTCAAGGCCGGACAGATTCAGCGAGATGACCGGCACATTGCCGAACCCCGCGCGCTGAAGCGCTTTTCGCAGCAGGTGAATGTAGTTGGACGCGCGACAGCCGCCGCCGGTTTGGGTGATCATCAGCGCGGTCTTGCTGAGGTCATATTTGCCCGACTGCAGCGCCAACAGGAACTGGCCGATGACGCATAGCGCGGGATAGCACGTGTCGTTATGCACGTATTTCAGACCCAGGTCCGCGATGCGCGGCGTGTCCGTGGTCAGCAGTTCCATTTGATAGCCGTGGGCCATGAACGCGCGCTTGACCAACTCAAAGTGGATCGGCGCCATCTGCGGGATCAGAATGGTGTAATCCTGCTTCATCTCCCGGGTGAACTCCACACGCTCTGCCATTCGTTCCATGCTGCAAACTCCCTTCCAGGTCATCGATGGGTCATGGGTTGCCCAATTCCACCGCTGTAAACAGGCTGCGCAGCCGGATCTTTGCCGCGCCGAGGTTTGATATTTCGTCGATCTTGATTTGGGTGTAGATGCGGCCCTTGGCCTCGAGGATGGAGCGCACCTCGTCCGTCGTGATGGCGTCTACGCCGCAACCAAAGGAGACCAGTTGGACCAGGTTCAGCTTTGGATCCGGGCTTTCCGCCACATACTCGGCGGCCGCGTACAGCCGCGCGTGGTAAGTCCACTGGTTCAGCACCGTGGTTGGACGCTTTTTCCTGCCCGGACTGATGGCATCCTCGGTGATCAATATCGCGCCAAAGCCGGTGATCAGCTGGTCGATGCCGTGGTTGATCTCTGCGTCCAAATGGTATGGTCGGCCGCACAGGATGATGACAGGCATGTCTTTTTCCTGGCCCAGGTTCAGCAGTTCTTGGCCGCGCAGCTCAATCTTTTTCCGGAAGGCATCCTGTTCCTCGTAGGCTGCGTCGGATGCGGCAGCGACCGCGCTCTCCTTGAAGTGGTATCCATATCTCGCCAACAGCTCGCGCATCTTTCCGGGAAAAAACCTGCGCTTGTGGACGCCCACATAGTCGCCGATGAACACGGCCCGCTCAAGCTCTGGCATGTTCGCCTGAATCACTTCGGGATAGTACGCCACCACGGGGCAGTTGTAGTGGTTGTCGCCAAGTCCCTCGTCGAAATTGTAGCTCATGCAGGGATAGAAGATGGCGTCCACCTGTGCGTTCAGCAGCGCTTCTATATGACCGTGCATCAGCTTTGCTGGATAGCACACCGTGTCAGACGGGATCGTGTGCTGGCCCAACTGGTACAGTTCGCGTGACGACTCGGGGGAAGTGACGACCTGAAAGCCCAGCCGCGTGAAAAAAGTGTACCAGAAGGGCAGCATTTCCAGGACATTCAGACCCAGCGGGATGCCGATAGTCCCTGACGGGCCGGGCACGGGCGTGTATTGACGCAGCAGCGCGCGCTTTTCTTGGAGCAGGTTGTATGCCTGATGGGTGGTTTTTTCGCCCAGCGCGCGCTCACAGCGATTGCCGCTGATGTACTTCTGGCTGTCGCCAAAGTCGTTGATGGTTAGTTTACATCGATTTTCGCACTGCTTGCAGGTGCCGGTCTTGACCTCATGCCGGAATGTGCTGAGCGCGCCGGGGGAGAGCAAACGGCTCACCGCGCCGGGTTTTGCCTTCGATTTGGCAAACAGCGCCGCGCCATAGGCGCCCATCAGGCCCGCGATCGAGGGCCTGACAACTTCGCGTCCGATCTCTTGCTCAAACGCGCGCAGCACGGCATCGTTTAAAAACGTGCCGCCCTGCACCACGATATGTCGGCCCAACTGGTCCGCGTCGGCGATGCGGATGACCTTGTACAGCGCGTTTTTTACCACGCTGATGGACAGCCCCGCCGAGATGTTCTCGACGCTCGCGCCGTCTTTCTGCGCCTGTTTCACGGAGGAATTCATAAATACCGTGCAGCGGGATCCGAGATCGACGGGCTTGTCTCCATATAGTCCCTTTTCCGCAAACGCCTCGATGCGCATGCCCAGCGCACCCGCGAAGGTCTGAAGAAACGAGCCACACCCGCTGGAGCAGGCTTCGTTCAGAAAGATGTTGTCAATGGCGCCGCGCCTGACCTTAAAGCATTTGATGTCCTGGCCGCCGATGTCCAGAATAAAGTCCACATCCGGCTGAAACGCGCGCGCTGCGATGAAGTGCGCCATGGTTTCGACCAGCCCTGTGTCCATGTGAAACGCGGCGCGGATCAAATCCTCGCCATATCCGGTTGCTGCACAGCCGCGCACAACGCGGCCCGGGTGAGACGCGTAAAAGTCCATCAGAAATTTTTGTACCACGGGCACCGGATTTCCGGTGTTTGGCAGATAGCTCTGCATCAAAATCGCGCCGCCCGCGTCGACGGCGACGGCTTTGACCGTGGTGGATCCGGCATCGACGCCCAGGTATGCAGACGTGGAATCGGTGGAAGGCATGGGGGAGAGCGCGCCGGTTTTGATGTGGCGGCTCATGAAACCCGCATAATCCGCCTCGCTGCCGAACAGCGGCGCGCAATGCTTGTAATCGCTCAGCGGGCCGCCGGATTCGATCCTGTTCAACAGATCGCTCAGTTCCACGGGCCTTGCAAGCGCAGAAAGGGCAGCGCCGACGGCCACGAAGTACAGCGCGTGTTGCGGGTGAATGCCCCGCACGTGCAGTTCCTCGTCAAAGCCTTGGCGCAGCACCGGAAAATAGCTCAGCGGGCCGCCCAGATAGACGACATTGCCCTCCATGCGCCGCCCTTGGGACAGGCCTGCAATGGTCTGATGAACGACGGCCAGAAAAATGCTGGCAGCGACGTCCTCGCGTCGCGCGCCTTGGTTGAGCAGCGGTTGGATGTCGGATTTGGCAAATACGCCGCAGCGGGAGGCGATGGCATAGGTGCGCTCAGCCTGCTCCGCAAGGTCGTTCAGCTCCGAGGGGGTGACGCCCAGGAGCGAGGCCATCTGGTCGATGAACGCGCCGGTGCCGCCCGCGCAGGAGCCGTTCATGCGCACTTCGGTCATGCCGGAGGTGAACAGGATCTTCGCGTCCTCACCGCCCAGTTCGATCACGCAGTCGGCTTTCGGAATGGCGCGCTTCACTGCGGTGCGTGTGGCGTAGACCTCTTGCTCGAATGGCAGGCACAGCGACTCCGCCAAGCCCATGCCCGCGGAGCCTGACACGCACAGATGCGGTCTTTTTGCAGCAGGGAAGGCCATCATCACTTCGCGGAGCATGGCCGCGGACTTCTCACGGATCTGGGCATAGTGGCGCTCATACGCCTCGTGGACGATTTCGCCCCGCGCGTCGAGCACAACGCATTTCAGCGTCGTTGATCCCACGTCAAGCCCGATCCGAATGTCATGCATGATACTTCAAACGCTCCTGTGATGCAAATAACGGTTTGATACACAAGTATACCAAACTGATGTGAATATAATATGAAGTTGCGCGAATGAAACGCAAATAGTTTGGCGATTTATGGGCGGCAAATGATGGGAAGGCTTTCGGTGCACACGACAGCGGCCATCCTAAGCGCAACGAAGGATGACCGCCAGGGCCGGGGGGCAACTCCTTGATCATCACTTACGCGTGTTTTCTTCCACCCGGAACCGCGTGATTTCCGCGATCAGGGCGTGGGGGATGGGCTTGTCCAGCGGAAACTGGATCGTGCCCTTGCTGGTCTGGTAGTCCTTGAGCTTTTCCGCGAAATGCTCCACGCCACTGGAGCCGGGATAGATGCCGATGTGCTTCTTTTGAAGCGCAAAGTGGATCAGGTTGCCGTTTTGGTAGAAGGTGGGCATCTGCCAGCTGATCTTTTCCGTGGCGTCCGGCGCGGCGGCGCGGATGGTTTCGCGCACGGACTGGAGCAGGGGATGATAGGTCTCCGGGCATTGGGCAATGTACTCGTCGATGGTGGTGTAGACCATGGGGTGCACCTCCGCATCTTGGGTTTTCGGTTGCGGGATGATGATCTGTCACACTTCCGCCTGCCAGACGGGCGGAGCTGCAAGTTCGAAGGGAAGGTGAGCGGCGACATCCTTTTCCCGGTCGATTCCTTTGAACACTTCAGTCAGCATCAAACCTGATTCGGTTAGCTCGAACACGCAGCGCTCTGTCACATACAGCACCCGCTGTCCCCTTGCCAGTGCGTTCTTCGCCGAAAAGCTGATGCTGTCGATCTCCTGCTTGAATTTGGGCACGGAGCCTTCGGTTTCGATGTGAACGGTGCCCATTCGATCCTTTGACACGACCAGGCCCTTGGCGTTAAACGTGCAGCAAAAAACCACGGTCTTTGCCGCGCCCGTGATGTTCCCGAACCCGCCGATGCCCACCATACGGCCCGGCAGCTTGTGCACATTCACATTGCCGTGCCGGTCGATCTCCAGCGCACCCATGAAGCATATGGACAACCCGCCGCCGTCGTAGAAATCAAACTGCTCCGCCATGCCGACGATGCAATCCGCGCCGATGGTCGCGCCGAAGAGGGTGCCCGGCGCAGGAAGGCCGCCGATGCCGCCGGATTCCACTGTCAGCACGATATCGCGCAGGATCCCCTGATCGGCGGCCGCGCGGCCCACCATTTCGGGAATGCCGATGCCGATATTGACAATATCACCGGCGCGCAGCTCCTCCGCTGCGCGCTGGCCGATGATCCTGTGCGCGGGGTCCGCCTCCTGCGGTTTGTTGCCGGTGGCGTCCCGCACGATCTGGCCCATCCAGTAGTCCATCTGCGTGGCGGGCACATGGATGGAACCGGACAGCGCCTTGATGTCGTCATCATGGGATTCCAGATCGTCCACCACGACCACGATATCCACCAGAATGCCGGGGATGATGACGTTTCGGGGCCGGTCGAACGTATGGCTGACGCGGTCCACCTGCACGATCACACGCCCGCCGCGGGCCTTTGTGGCCTGGGCCAGCGCCAACGCGTCGCAGACCACGCATTCGTCACTGAAGCTGATGTTTCCGACAGGGTCCACGGATGTGGCCTTGATGAGCGCCACGTCGATCTTGGGCGTCCGATAGTACAAAAAGGGCTCGCCTTCGATCTCAACGCGCCGAACCCAATCGTCGGTGCTTTTCGCGTTCACGCCCGGTCCATCCACTTCGGGGTCCACGTAGATATTGAGGCCCACACGGCTCAAATGACCCGCATAGCCCGCGGCAGCCGCGCGCAGGCTGTGGCTCATCACGCCCAGCGGCAGACAATAGGCTTCCAGCTCACCCGCGCTGGCCAGTTTCTGGATGGTGGGCATGCTGTTAAAATGGCTGGTCACGACAGATTTGAGCGCGCCGAGGCCCGCGTACCGGTCGGCGAGCCGGTCCTTGTTCCACACGCCAAATCCGCATGGGCTGTAAAGATTCAACGCACAGGGATGGCCCGTGCGCTCAAACCGCTCGGCAATGGCATTGTGCAACGCAAATGGCTCCGACAGCATCAAAAACGGGTTCAGCCCGATCCATGCTCCGTCTGATATGGTTTCTACGGCCTGTTCCGCCGACATGATCCGAAACACTTGATCGACGCTCCTTTCGCTAAAGCGAGCTTCCGATGGTGATTATATCACGGTTTCGGGCGATTGTCATCCACAGAAGCAGCTGCGAGGCGCAGAATAAAATGGTTACAAAAATGTTGAAACAAAATTGAATTACTGTTAATCGTGAATGCTACCGGCTAAAAACACGCATATTTGCGGTACTTTACGCGCCGCATGCATGTTAATCGGATGTACATAATCTTGACATTTGAATGTAAAGATTGTATGATGATCATAATATGCCAGTATGGTGTCGAAGAAAAGTGATGTGATAGAAAGGTGGCTGTGGCATGGGTGCAAGTATGACCGTGTGGATCGCGTTGCTTTCCGTGCTGATTGTGTTGGCGCTGGTCACCCTGGCTTACATGCGCTCACTCAATGGACGCGCCATCAGACACGCCAGCTGCGATGAACTCACAGGACTTTACGATGCAGCCACCGGCGAGAAGATGATCCGCGTGATGCTGTCAAAAATGAAACAAAGCCAGATGGTGTTGGCAATGTTGGACCTGGACGGCATCACGCAGCTGCGGGAAGCGTGCGGTGGAGATGTGTGCGACGCCATGACGCGGGACGCGGCGCACAAAATGGCCATGGAGATCTCTGGCAGAGGCAACCTGTGCCATGTGATGAACGATACATTCCTGGTCGCGATTCCGTTCGTGGGATCGGAATCGGAGGCACTGGACCGCGTGGAGCGGTTGCGGTTGCTGTGCGGAGGCACACTGCTGGATCGAGCGCGCGAGCGCGTCGCGGTTCACGCCTCCGCTGGCGCGGCCATTTACCCGGTAAACGGGCGCGGTTTTTCCGAACTGTATGAGAAGGCGGATATTGCCCTGTTCTGGTCAAAGCGCGATGGCAAGGACCGCACGACGCTGTACAGGGAGGCGGAAGATGCGGGGCGCGAACCGCTGAAAGGCGTGTGAGGCATTCGGCGCGTATTGCAGAGGCAACAAGCAGCCTCCTGGATGCCCACCCGTTTTTTTCACCCTTCACTGGCGCTCAGGATGGCATCGCTTGGGGCGAATCAGCGCTCCCGTGTGAACCCAGGACCATCCGGAATCTTCGCTTGACACAAAACCTCGGTGCGTTTATATTCTATACAAATCACTTCACTATGGAGGCGCACAATGGTTCGCATCATGACCGACTCTGCGGCCGATTTTTCGCTGCGGGAAGCGGAACAGCGCGGCCTGCTGATCCTGCCGCTGCCGATCACATTTGAAAACAAGGTGTACTTGCAAGAGCGCGACCCGGGTTTTCTGGAATTCTTTCAGATGCTTCAGCAAAGTCCGACCATCCCGTCCACCAGCCAGGCCACGCCCGCGGACTACATGGAGCGGTTTGTCGATGCCAAGCAGGCCGGGGACGAGTTGGTGGCCATCACGTTGTCGAGCGAGTTGAGTTCCACTTACCAATCAGGCCTTCTGGCCAAGGCGGAGCTGGGGTATGACTGCATCCATGTGGTGGACGGTCGAACCGCGGTGATGGGCCAGCGCATCTTGGTCGATGTGGCGCTTGAAATGCGCGACCAGGGCAAGACAGGCGCGCAAATCGTCGCGGCGCTCAATGGTTTGCGTGGACGTGTGCGCATCTATGCCATGCTGGACACGCTGGAATACCTGAAGAAGGGTGGACGCATCTCCAAGAGCGCCGCGATGATCGGCACCTTGATCGACCTGAAACCGCTGATCGTGGTGCGGGATGGCAAAGTGCAGGTAGCGGACCGCGCCAGGGGTATCGGCGGCGGCATCAAAAAGCTGTTTGAGCTGATCGACAAAGGTCCGAAGATGGACCGCAACTATCCGATCTATTTCGGGTTCGCGAACACGCCGCAAAACTGCGAGCGGTTCAGGGAAGAGGCGCAGGTGCGCTACAACCTGGGCGACACGCCCATGCCGCCGATCGGCGGGGTCATCGGCACACACATCGGGCCCGGCGCGACGGCGATTGCCTTTGTGGAACAAGTCTGAGCTGAGAAATGCAGCGCGCCGCCGCATGGGGGGATCCCTCGCGGCGGCGCGTTTCTGTCATCCCTCTCTTTGAAACCGGTAGGCGGTCCGCGCCGCCAGCCAATCTGGCACGATATGAGACACAAGCCGCATCAGCTTGTAGACTGCGCCCGGTGTGCGCACAGCCGCGCCGTTGAGCGCCGCCTTCACGGCACAAGCCGCCGCTTTTTCGCTGGTCAAGTAGGGCATGGTAAACCGGACCTGCGCCACTTTGTCAAACTCCGTCCGGATCGGGCCGGGGCAGAAAGCGGTGACCGTCACCGGGCTGTTTGCCTGGCGCAGTTCTTCCGACACGGCCTCTGTCAACCTGAGCAAATAGGCCTTGGTCGCGTAATACGCGGCCATCCTGGGTCCTGGCGCGAATGCTGCAGCCGAGCAGATGTTGAGCACACGCCCCTCGCCCCGTGCCACGAAATCGGACAGAAACAGCTTCATCAAATGATGGGGCGCTTCAATGTTGGTCTGGATCATGCGCCGCTCCGCCTCGAAGTCCGATGCCCAAAACAGGCCGAACGCGCCCAGCCCGGCGTTGTTGACCAACAGCGTCACGCGTCCTTTATACCGCTCAGCCACCGCTGCCCGCGCCTTCGCATCGGTTAGGTCGCAGGCGCAGACTTCGGCGGTGCCGCCCAACTCCTTTGCAAGCGCCTCCAGTCTGTCAACGCGGCGGGCGACCAAGACCAGGCTGTAACCCCGCTTGGCCAATGCCCTGGCGATGTCCCTGCCCAAACCGCTGCTCGCGCCGGTGACCAAAGCGCATTTTTCCGTCATGCAGATCGCCTCCTTTTGCCATTGTACACGATCCGATCGCAGTTGGCAAATGAAAAGCGCACCCCATGTCTGTGTTACGCGCGATCCGCCATGAGCAGGTCCACGACGTCGCCATAGCTCTTGCCGCGTCCACCATCCCCAAATGCTGCGATATCGGCGTTGCGCCAGGAAAAGCCGGGCTTTGGCGCGGCCACGGTGCGCAGTCCATTCAGGCTGTAGTAGTCTCGCTGGACTGCCTGATTCATCTCCATTCGTGTCTGATTCCACAGCACTGCGTCGCGGTCGTGCAATGCCTCCATGCAGTAGTACAGCGCATACATCGTGCCGCTGTACCGGCTTCGTACGCCACTCTGTCTGCAGGTCTGATAGGCGATGTAGTTCGCCTCGTCCTCGCGGGCATATCCTTGCGCGTGCGCGGATTCATGCGCGGCGATGTAGGGCAGGGACAGATTCGGTTCCAGTTCGCTGATGATGGTCTCGCCGGTCCATGGCACGTACACCCCGCCCATGCCCAACGCCTTCATAAGCTCCGGATAGCGGGCAAACTTGACGTTCCGAGGCAGGGTATCGATGTCCGAAGCTTTGGCGCTGAGGGCGTTGACATCACTGATGAGCTCGGCGCAATATGAGGACAGCTCGGCGGTCGAGTACGTTTGCCCTTCGAGGGCCGCGAGTTTCGGCGCGTTGAGTTGGGCCGACCAAAGCAGCACATAGGAGAGCAGCAACCCGGACATGGCGAGCGCGGCGCGCTCAATAAGGTTCCTGAGGGCCTGCGCATGCCCGCGCGACGCCGTGCGCAGGTCGCGGTAAACCGCGCGCGCCAGCGCCATCGCGAACAGCGACGCGCCTGCGATGATCAGGATCTCCGCAAGGGGTACCGGGATCCTGATGGTGATCCTCATCAAACCCTCCGCCGCGGGTCGAGAGAGGCCGTCTGCCACAAACCTGGCAAACCCCTCGCTCCGCCGATACCAGAACACCAGCGCCGCGCATGCCAAAAGCATTCCGACCGCCCAATACAGCCGCCTGCGCATCGCCATCACGCACCCTTCCGCAACGAGCATATGGCCCGCAGCTCCGTTCTACTACCCATTTTCGCACAATCGCGCGATGAAAAGCAAATGAAATGCATGGATATATTGCAATCAATTTAACAATCTTGGGGTATAATGGGATGCGTATGAAGGCACGAAACCGCAACGTGAAGGAGTTAACAGATATGAGCAACGCAATCCGTCTGGATATCAACCACATGATGAACGATTACCTAGGCCCAAAGGGCATCGACAAGGCGGAAGTGCTTGCGATGCATGCCAAGCTGCAAGCCGCCCACGCGGCCGTCGAAGCGGGCAGGGGCAAGGGGATGCAAGGCTGGATGACCTCGCCGTACGACCAGGCCAAAATCGTAGACCAGATCAACGCTTGCGCCAAGGGCATTGCTTCCAAATTTGATGCGTTTGTGGTGCTGGGCATCGGCGGATCCGCCTTGGGTCCGGCCGCCGTGCAGCAGGCGCTCAATCACATCCATTATAATGAACTGCCCGTTGAAAAGCGCGGCGGGCCGCGGCTGTACATCGAGGACAACATCGATCCGGAACGCATGGCCGCGCTGCTGGACGTCATTGACGTGCAGAAAACCTGCTTCAATGTGATTTCCAAGTCCGGCGGCACCGCCGAGACCATGAGCCAGTATATGATCGTGTTGGACCTGCTGAAAAAGGCCGTCGGCGACAACTACAAAGAGCACATCATCGTCACCACTTCGGAGACGAAGGGATTTTTGATCAACATCGCCAAGGGCGAGGGCTATCAGGTGTTCTACATCCCGGACGGCGTGGGCGGCAGATTCTCTGAGCTGTGCCCGGTGGGCCTGCTGGCGGCTGCTGTGTGCGGCATCGACATTCAGAAGATGCTGGATGGCGCGCGCGACATGGACGAGCGCTGCAAGACCGACGACGTGTGGAAAAACCCCGCGCTGCTGGACGCCGCGCTGATGTTTCTGTCGATGGAAAAGGGCTGCAACGTGTCTGTGATGATGCCCTACGCAGACAGCCTGAAACTGATCTCCGACTGGTACGCGCAGTTGTGGGCCGAGAGCCTGGGCAAGAACGTGACCCTCGACGGCAAGCCCGTCAACGTCGGCCAGACCCCAGCGAAAGCCCTGGGCGTCACTGACCAGCACAGCCAGTTGCAATTGTTCTCAGAAGGCCCGTACGACAAGGTCATCACATTCCTGAAGGTGGAGCAGTTCCGCGTGAGCACGCCCATCCCGCACGGCGTTTCTTATGTGCCCACCATCGCGTTCCTCGGTGGCAAGAGCCACAACCAGCTCATCGAAGCTGAGCGCGCGGGAACGGAATACGCGCTGTATAAGTCAGGCCGCATGAACCAGACGATCACGCTGCCGGTCGTGAATGAGGAGACCATCGGGCAGCTGCTGTACTTCTTCCAGCTCGTTACCGCCTACACGGGCGCGCTGCTGAACATCGACACGTTCAACCAGCCCGGCGTGGAGGAGAGCAAATTGGCCGCGTACGCCGTGATGGGCTACGACAGCGAAAAGCATACCGCCAAGCGCGAAGAGATGAAGCAGAGGCCCGAGCGGAAAGCGGAGTATCTGCTATAATGGGCATCCACAGGCTGTCGAAGGCATCGGAAAACGTAGCTGAAACCATCATCCCGCCTACGCGGTCATCCTGAGCGCAGCGAAGGATCTTCCTCTTGGTTGAAGGAAGATCCTTCGCTGCGCTCAGGATGACCGGGCATGCGTGTCATCATCTGACCACCGCTGTGATCCTTTTGGGAGGTGACCACCATGAACCCCATCAACGTGCTCATCGGCCTCGCCATCGTCGCCGGGTTGCTCTTCCAGATCCTTTTCGGACCCTATCTGGCCCGAAGGCGGCTTCGCGATCGACTCAAAGCGTCCTTTGGTCAGCCGCCGAAGACCGATCCGCTCGACGAGATCGATATGCGCAGCGTGCGCTACTATAGTGAGCTCAAGGCCAAGCTGCAGGCGCCCGCAGTAGACGACATCACATGGTCGGACTTGGACATGGACAAGGTTTTCCAGCGCCTGAACCGCACACAGAGCGACGTGGGCGAGCAGATTCTGTATGCCTCGTTGCGCGACACCGCGCAGCCGGATGCTGCCATCGCACAACGGATCAAGGCCGCGCGGGCCTTGAGTGAGGACCGCGATGGCTGCATCAAGGCGATGATGCGCCTGGCCGCGATCGGCAAGCGCCGCCATCATCACTCGGCGGACTGCCTCTTCCAACCCGAGATTTTCTCACCAGGGCGAGAGTGGATGTACATCGCATTGGCTGCTGCGCCGCTGTTGGCGCTGATCGCGGGCATCTGGCTGCGGCCGATGATGCTGGTGGGCGCGGCGCTGTTCGCGGTCAATGTGCTCGTCTATGTCCGCACCGGCAAGCGCTGGGAGGGCGAAGTCACCGCCGTGAGCCATCTGTGCTGCGTGGCCGTCTGCGCGCAGTCGCTGGCGAAGCTGCATGTGCCCGCACTGGCGGCAGAGCTTGCGATAATCAGAGACAGCCTCCCTCAGTTAAAGCCGCTGCTCGGCTGGGCGCAGCGGTTCACTCTTCGCGATCAAATCTCGTTGGCCGGTATATTCATGGGGTACTTGCGGGTCTTTCTCCAATCAGACATGATCAGCCTGAACCGGCTGTCCGCGAACCTCGTCCGACACAACGCCGAGATGAACCGCGTGTTTGAGGCAGTCGGGATGATCGACACGCTGTGCGGCTGTGCATGGGTGCGGGTGGAACGCGGTGACTGGTGCGAGCCGGTGTTTCACGGGCATCAGTGCGTGGACGCGGATGAACTGGTGCATCCGCTGCTGAAAACGGCCGGACCGAACTCGATCCACTGGGCGCAGAATGTGCTGGTCACAGGTTCCAACGCGTCGGGAAAATCCACTTTCACAAAGGCAATGGCCATCAGCGCCATCACCGCGCAGACGCTGGGGCTGGCGTTCGCGAAGGCCTTTGCAATGCCCCGAGCGCGCGTTCTGTCCAGCATGGCGGTCCGCGATGACGTGCTGAGGGGTGAAAGCTATTTTGTGGCCGAGGTGCGCAGCTTGAAGCGCATTTCGGACGCGGCGACGGGGGACGGGGCGGCGTTGTGCTTTATCGATGAGATACTGCGCGGCACGAACACCGTGGAGCGGCTGGCCGCGTCAGAGGCGCTGCTGAATCACCTCGGCGCGGAAAAACTGTTGGTGATGGCCGCAACGCATGACCTGGAACTGACGAGAAAGCTGGCCGGGTACCGCAATGTGCACTTCCGCGAGAAACTGACCGGGGACGGAATGGTGTTCACCTACAAGCTGATGGAGGGGCCGTCAGACACGAGAAACGCGATTGCGCTGATGCGGCAGATGGGGTTCCCGGAGAGGATCGTGTCGGAGGCCGAGGGATTGGCCAAGGGATAAATCGCGCCTAACCGACCCTGATGAGGCATCGGTGATCCTTATTGATGCAGGCGGTCCCGTGTGGGCAGCCTGCGTTTTTTGTGGACTCACAGTCCAGACAAGTCCGGTTTCCCGAACACAATGTAAAATTGATCGAGATGCGATTAAAGTCTACAGATAGGGT